>JARRQQ010000107.1:0-13068 GCA_037381725.1 Sedimentisphaerales bacterium | reverse complement strand
CCGACTTGACGGTTCGCTTGTCATTGATCCGCGTGCTCACATCGTAATCCTCAGCCTCAAAGACCCTGCCGGCGATAGCCATGTGGTTCCGGAAGTTGACAGGTAGTCCCGGCTCGACGAGGGCGAAATCGAGGTCTTCGGAAAACCGGGGCATGGAGTACAAGAACCGCAGAGCCGTGCCGCCTTGAAACGCCCAGGTGCTGAAAGCGCCACGGTCTTGCAGAGATTGCAGGATCCGTGCCTGTAAATACTCGCGAGCCAGACAGCGCGCCAGGATCGGGTTGTCGATCCCACCTAAAATCTGGCGGAGATAGTCCTTCAAAGCTTGTGACCTCCCTCTTCTTCGATCAACCTCTCCAGCAGCCCGGCTGCCCGTTGCAATTTCGGGCTTCCGCTGGTTCGGGCCAGTCGAACAAGTACTTCACGGTCCAGCGTTTCCAGATTCTGGAGACGAAGCTCTACCAAGAATTCATAGTTATCCGCTCCCGGGGTCAGGTACACCAGGTCCAGAAGGGCCTTCTCGGGTGTGGCAACGAACGCCTTCTGACGGGAGCCAAGGTCCACCTGCTCATAGCCGGTGAACCAGTCCTTCTTGACATGCCGAAATAGAAAACGGCCCAAAGGTGTCTCCACCCGTGCGGGCCTTTGTGTCGTCAGGCTCGTGACAGTCGGGACGTGCTCGGGGATCATCCCAAAATATCCCAGCGCCGACTGAACGCTCACATAGGAGGCCCTCTTCATGGCATTGGCAAGGATAAACGGATGGGCGGCCCGCTTCCTGTAAGGTTCGGCCAGCGTATATAATCCCCTAGTGAGCTGGATCAGCTTGCCGGCTTTGACCCAGCGGCTCAATTGCAGCCGGAGAGTTGACAAGCTCTCCCCGCTGCCAGCCAGGAAGCCGGTGCGAAAGGCCGGCTCATCCGCCACATGTCTTAGCAACTCTTCCCATTTCATTGCACCACATTATCATATTTGTATACTTGCTGCAATGGAAATACGGGTCACGCCCACAGCCATTTTCGATGCGGTGGTAGCATGGACAACTGGTACCTCGGGCATGAGTTTGGGCATGCGGCGTTGAACCGCATGGGTGTGGGTCCCCTTTGCCGACGGGCTGCTTGTAGGGTAGGCCGTCGTCAGCGCCTGCTCTACCTCTGTCGGAAGATCGACAGGCATAAGGAATCCGGGAGATCAATCCTTTGGATGAAAGTCGCGCGTTCGGTCGGGCGGACTTAGTTTCGTGCTTTTCGGGGCGGCTATGTTGAATGTTCCCGTCGCGCCCATGATCGTATTGACGCTCGCCTCTGCCTTGGTTCCGACATAGATCAGATACCACGTATCGCCGATCACGACGGTAGTCGCCCCGTCCAGCTCTTCCTCATCGTACGCGCCGGGCGGCCCGTTGGGCAGTATCTTGCGACTCTCGCGGGCCAGCGTTTTGCCGTCAGCCGCGATGAAGATTTCGTAGAGTTCCAGAACACGCGCTCTGGCACCCGACGCCCTGTTGCCGATGGAAGCGATGGCGACGTATTCACCATTTCCGAGAGGCGTGATCGAATTGACGTCGATGCCGTGCCGCCTGACGATGCGGTTGCCCTTGACGGCGTGGCCTTCGATGGCGTCGAAAAGCTGGACTTTGTCCCAATGGATGGCGTCGTTCGAGACCCACATCGCGTCGTGGAAATTGTCGCCGCCCCCGTGAAGAGAGTAGCCGACGTAGCGATAGTTCACGGAAGAAAACGGATTCGGCCGCCATCGGAAATATCCCGTGTGGCCGTTGCCCACGTCCTTGCCCGGCTCGTAATCGAGAATCACCGAATCGTTGTCGCCGTTGATCCGGGCGAAGTTCACGCCGTCCCGGGATGTGGCTAACAGTGTGGACTGGCTGTGGCCCGCCCCGGCGTTGTGATAGGTCATAAAGACCGTGCCGTCGATGACATTTGCGTGAGGGGTTTCTGTTTGTGTGCCCTGGGTGGTGTCGATAAATATCGGATTGGCTGGAGGTTTGGTTTTGAGATAGTCGAAGTCACCTTCGGCCACGGTCTGGTCATACGATTTCCAGTTGGCGGCGTCCGTGGGGATTCCATTACACACGTACAGCCAGATGCCTCCCTTGCCACGGTCGTGATCCGTGGAGAAGTACAGCGCGTAATCGTATGGAAAATGGCTCACTCGATCCATTTTCACCAACGTGGGGTAGTAAGGCCCGGGCTTCGGCATACCCGCAGGTCGCGAGATTAGCTTGCCCCGTTTCTGAAAGGTGAAATGGGTTGCACAGATCTTCTCTCGATCCGGCCGTGGCAGGTTGAGTGACGTCTCATTATCGCTCGGTGGTTTTGAAGCGTTGACCGTTGCATTTACGACGGCCATCAGGACAAGGGCAATCCAGATTCTCATCGGGGCGTTATCTGCGAATTTCAGTTGACTGTCCTTCCACCTTCTTCTACAAAAGGAACTTTCATAATTGAACCGCATGGGCAGGAGAGCCTGCCCGTCCTAAAATATGTTCATCCCTGCTTCGGTTGGGGGATCGTGACGTCGATTTCGTTGACGGAGCCCAGAGTCGAGAGCGGCTCGTCAAAATCATCGGGGCGGCCGACGGCTAAGATTTGCACCTGGTCCGGTTTGAGGTGCGCTCGGGCGACGCGCAAGACGTCCTCCCTGGTGACCTTCTCGACGTTCTGTTTGATCTTCATGAGGAAGTCCGCCGGATAGCCGAAGTACTCGTAGATCATCAGGCGATTGACGACCTCGCCGGTCGTGTCGAAGTTGAAGACGAATGAGTTGAGAAAACTGTCCTTCGCCAGGGCGAGCTCCTCGTCGGTCACTTCGCTCTCCTTGATCTTCTCGACCTCGCGGAGCATCGCACGAATAGCTTTCACGGTTGATCCCGATTTGGTCTGGCAGCCGACGTAGAATTCGCCGGGATGGTCGTAGTTGGCCGAATAGCTGCCGAAAACCGAGTACGCCAGGCCCTCGCGCGAGCGTACGTTCTTGAAGAGCCGTCCTGTGAATCCGCTGCCCAGAATCCGGTTCATGACGATCAACGCGAAATAGTCGGGATCGCTCCTCAGGCCGCCGATGTGCCCTAAGTAGATGTTCGACTGGTTGACGTCGTCTTTGCGAACCACGTTTACGGTCTTGCGAAATTCGTACTGGACCTTCGGCGTCTCGGGCAATTGCAGATCCACCTTCGGCCAGCCCTCGAACGCTCGCTCGATCTTCTCGATCATCTGCTTCGTATCGAAATCGCCCCAGACCGCTAACATCATGTTGTTGGGGCCGAAGAATCTCTTATGGAAAGCGATCAGGTCGTCCCGGCTGATATTGGCAATCGTCGCGTATTCCGTGTGGCGGGCGTACACGCTGTCGGGACCGTAGATCAGCTTGTCGAACTCGCGATTGGCTATCGACCCGACGGAATCGTTGCGCCGCGAGATCGCGCTGAAATGTTGCATTTTCGCCAACTGGATCTTGTCCTCGCGGAAGGCCGGATGCATCAGCACGTCGGCCAGAATCGCCAGGCCCGTATCGACGTCTTCTTTCAGCACCGACATGGAAGCGGAGCCGGAGTTGAGCCCGATCCCGGTCTCGACCGAGGCTGCGATGCTCTCCAGCTCCTCGTCGATCTCGTCGCCGGTCTTGGTTGTGGTGCCTCCCGTGCGCATTACCATCCCCGTGATCGAGGCCAGGCCGATCTTGTCCGCCGGCTCGTAGATCGACCCGGTCCGGATTCTGACCGACACGTTGATGAGCGGAAGCTCGTGATCTTCGAGTGTGACCGGAAGTCCCGGACGACCTTCTCGGCCTTGAGCGACTCGATGTTCAGCGCCTTCGGAGGTGTGACCCTTTCGTCCCGGGCGGCCTTCTCGGCACAACCGACCCATAAAAGGCTCGACGCTACAACGGCGAAGAGCACTATTTTGGCGACCTGCGACTTATATCTTATCATTGCAAGCTCCCTTCATTAGAAATCCGAAGCACGAAATCCGGAATCCGAATCCAACGATCCGCGTGTGCAACAAGTTGCACACCCTACGGCTGCTTTCTAACTCTCCCCTTTGGTCGTTTTGATGATGCCGACGGTTCGGTTTTTGGTCGTGAAATACTCGCCGGCGACGCGCTGGATATCCTCGGCCGTCACCTTGTCGATTTTGTCGAGCTGGCCGAACAGATTTCGCCAATCACCGGTGATGACTTCGTAGAACGTCAACTGCGCCGCCAGGCCCGAGTTGGAATCGAGCTGCCGGATCAGGCTTGCTCGCGCCCGCGTCTTGGCCTTGGCCAGTTCCTCCGGCGAGACCAGATCGTTTTTGAGCCGCTCGATCTCGGTGTAGATCGCCTCCTCACACTCTTCGTTCGTGTGGCCTCGTGCGGGCACGGCGTAAAACAGAAACAGGTTCGGATATTTGACGCCGGGCATGCCCTGAAAGCCGGACGCGGTCATGGCGATTTTCTTTTCTTTGACGAGGCTCTTGTACAGCCGGGACGTCCGGCCCATGCCGACGATGTCGGTGATCGCGTCGAACACGGCATCATCGGGATGGTGGATGCTCGGCTTGTGGTAGCCGATCAGGACGAACGGCTGGGCCGCGTCCTCCACCACGACGCGGCGTTCGCCCAACTGCGGCGGCTCGACCGTCTCGACCGGCTCCGGCTTGGGCCCGCTTGGAATTCGACTGAAATACTTCGTTGCCAGGGTCTTAACTTGGTCGGGATCGACGTCGCCCACAATCGCAATTGTTAGATTGCTCGGCTCATAATACTTTCTGAAGAACGCCTCGGCCTGGGCGCGGGTCAGCGCCTCCAGGTCGCTCATGAATCCAACGACCTCGCGGCCGTACGGATGCGCCATGTACGCGATGGCCATGAATTCCTCAAGCAGCCGCCCGATCGGCTGACTCTCAACGCTGCGCCGTCGCTCTTCCATCACGACATCTTTTTCCTTGTAGAACTCCCTGAGCACCGCATGAGCGAACCGGTCCGATTCCATCACCATCCAGAGTTCTACCTTGTTCGATGGAAGGCTGACAATGTACTGCGTCGCGTCCTCGCTCGTGTACGCGTTGAAACCCGAGCTGCCCTCGCGCGAGAGCACCTCTTCGTACTCGTCGTGGACAAGACATTTCTGCTCTTCCTCCTGAGCCTGTTTGAATTGGCTCTCCAACTGCTCGATGCGGGCCTTATCCGCCTCATCGCCTTTACGGCGCTCGGCTTTCAGGGCCAGAAAGGCCTCGTCTATCTTGGCCATCGCCTTCTTTTCGGCCTTGTAGTCGTGGGTTCCTATCGTCGTCGTCCCCTTGAAGGCCATGTGCTCGAACAGGTGCGCCAGGCCCGTGATGCCCCGGACCTCATCGACGGCCCCCACGTCGGCGTAGGTGTGAAACGAAACGACCGGCGCCTCGTGCCTTTCCAGGACCAGGAATTTCAGGCCGTTGTCCAGCGTGAACTCCGTTATCCGCTTCTCGAACTGTGCTAAGTCTTGGGCGCTCACCGGCTGTGGGATCGCCATCACCACACAGAACAAGAGTGCGGCCTGCACTACCTTGATCTCTCGTTTTCGCATGATGTGTTTCATGTTCTTTGCTCCCGTGTAAGCTAATTATACATGAAGTATGCCGTCGCGGTACAATCTCGATCTACGCTAACCCGCACCCAATGGGCGGAAAAGCCGTCCGGAAACTCGTGGTGGACGTATCCCTTGGCCGGGACGTCGAAGCGACCGTACGGTTTCCAGGTGCCGTCGCCCAGGAAATCGACCTCGATCTTGAACGTCACGCTTCTGGGCGAGTCATGGGACAGATGCACCACCTTCTTGTCGAAGCCGGTCATCAGGAACGGGTCCGAAGGCACGCCGGCGTCCACGGGCGTTTCCCACCATGGGCCTCCCCAGCCGGAGGGCTTGCCCATCGACCAGAGGTCGTCGATGTTGCCGAACCACAAACCCGATTGCGGCTGGCCCTGGTCGTGGTCGATCTGGTCGCTCGACATCACGAACATGCCGCGCCAGTAGCAGAAATCAGGCACCACGCGAAGATGCGTGCAAATCGGGCGGATGCCCCAGATCTTGCCGCCGTAGGCGAAGGCCGGCAACTCGTAGAACATGCCATGCACGTCCATCAGCAGCCGCTCCGTTACCGCTTGTCGAATTCGCATCCATTCGGTGTTCCACGCATGGTCCCACGTGTGACTGGCCTTGGGTAGCAGATAGCGCAGCCACTTGCCTCGGACGAATACGCGAAGCACGACGGAGGACTTGGTCCAACCGGTCGCGTAGATCGTCGAGCCGCCGTACGAGCTGCCCGAGGCATTGCCGCCGACGCCCACGAAGGGATTGCGTTCGATGATCGTCCATTTCTTGCCGTCCCACTCGGCCAGGCGTCCGGCGTCTCTCTGGCCCAGGAATTCCTTCTCGTCGTAGCTATTGTTCGCCACCACGACGCGGCCCGCCGCGCTATAGCCTCCTTTGAAGTGGGGCTTGGCGCCCGTTATTTCAAGCGCCTTGACCAAGTCGAACAGCAGCTTGGCCTCCAAAGTGTGTACGTCCACCTCCCAGAAGTGTCCTTCCATGCCGAGGAAATAGACCTTATTCTCAGGATCGGTCAGGTGGGAGATAGTGGCGGTCAGGCGGAATTTCTTGAGAGCCTCGATGGTTCGGACGTTTCCTTCGGGGTCGATGGCGTGCGGGCCGATGAACGCCTGGCCGGACGGCCAGTGGACCATACGATTGGCGAACGTGCCCGTCACGGAGGCCGGGTGGCGCCGCATCGTCATGTCTTCGCTGATCTCATAGAGGCCGAGTCCTTCGCCGCGAATGTGGGCGACGTATCCGACCGCCCACAGCTTATTCGCCCACGGAACCAGTGCCCCGATCCCGGCCTCACTATCGCTGCCCGTCCCCTTGGCCATGACGGCCAAATTCGGGAACACGCCATTGACTGAGATCGGAGGCTCGTCAGCGTCAGCGTCCTTCGAGCCGGCGCCCTGGGCTTGTCCGGCGGCGCTGCCGACCATAGCCGCACACAGTACAATGAGAATCAGCCGGTATCGTTGCTTGCGCTCGAAACCTGCCGCCTCGTCTCCAGACGCCGGTTGTCGGCCCGACATTTCAAGCTGCCTCATGTTCGGCTCCTTCCACAGTGTTTGATGTTTTTCAACAAGAGAGTTCTTTTTCCAAAACAAGCACGGGCAGTATACGACGCCGAACCTGCCGCGTCAACGATAAACGGCTGCCGCTCGTTTGGATTTCAAATGAGTATTGGAGGAAACCGGAGGAGTATGAGCAAAGGAAAAATCGCGTATTAGTTGTCTTGTGCGGCGCTGATCTGGGCTTTGCGGCTGACGCTCCGGCAGCTCTCGCAGTGGCATATACCGACGCATCGCAGATGAGACGTTCCGGCGATCTTCCGCGTCTCAATCAGCCGGGCGCCTTTGGTCTCCATCTTGCGAAGCGTCAGCTTGGCGTCTTTCATGTCCCGTGAGCCTACCGCGTCAATGACGACGGTCACCTTCTTGCCCCTTTGGAGCAGACCGAGGGCCGTCATCTTCACGGCGCCTTCCAGGCTGGTCCCGACCAGAATGAATTCGCTCGCGCGCAGCTCGCTCAGCAGCCTGTCGATCCGCGGCTCGTCAAAGGGATCGACGCAGCGCTTGTGCAAAATGATCTGACGGTGCCGGCGAAGCATGTCCCTCGGCAGGTCGGTGCTACCGTCAGCGGCGAAACTCACGCGGTCTCTGAGCAGTGTGTAGCGCACCTTCTTCTGCCCTTCGGTGCCGTCGAGGCAGTGGCCAACCGTGCTTTCGCCGTTGTTGTTCGGGTACACCTCGGCCGTCGAGATGATCGAGATATGTTCGCTTCTGGCCCACGCCATGACCCGGCGAATGTGGGCCAGAACCCTTCTGTGGTTGCGAATACAGGCTTTGCCGTCGGCCAACAGGAAGTCTTTTTGTGTGTCAATATCCAGGAGGACTGCTTTGCGGCGTGGTCGGACTAAGCTCAGAATCATTTCTTGACTCCCTATGTCTACATCTACGACCCCGACTATTAAAGGATACGCATCCGCCAACAATGAAGTTCAGAATCCTTTATCGAAATGTCACGCGGCGCACTTTAGTTGCGGCGGCGTTCGGGTGCGAGTTTCATTTCTCGCCCGGACGTGGAGAATCCTGTATAATCCGGCCATGGAACGGGCGCTATCGTCTTAAGTTGTTCTATTGGACTAAATTCGGCGCATGTCGCGGATATTGAAGGACTATCCTGAAGTTTCGCTAAAACCCGAAGATTTTGAGGGGAAAGTCGATTTCGTCAAGATATTCGGACGTCCCGGACCGGTCCACGTCGAGATCGGTTCGGGGAAAGGAACCTTCCTGCTCAACCAGGCCACGGCTCAGCCGCAGGTCAATTTCCTGGGCATCGAGTGGGCGAGGCGGTACTACCGTTACGCGGTGGATCGCATTGGGCGGTGGGGTCGGACGAACGTGCGGATCATCCGAACCGACGCGGCCGATTTTGTCGCCGAGTCCGTGCCGGCTGATTCCGTGGATTGCTTCCACATCTATTTCCCCGATCCCTGGCCGAAGAAACGCCACCATAAAAGACGCTTCCTCTGCCCGGCGAACGTAGAGCAGATCATCCGTTGCTTGAAGGTGGGCGGACAAATACGAATCGCCACCGACCACGCCGATTATTTCGAGCAGATCAAGAAGGTCATCGCCGCTGAAAGTGACAGATTGGAGGAAATCGACTTCACCCGCCCCGCCGGCGCCGAAGAAGGCGAATGGGCCGGCACCAATTTCGAGAGAAAATACATCAAAGACCAAAGGCCGATCTACACCCTCGCCGTCCAAAAAACATGAGTTACACCCAACAAAAAGCCCGTCGCTGCTGAAGAGAAGTGTTTCACTCAGCTTTCATTAGCCTTCTTGCCTGCTCCAGAACCTCTTTTAGAGAGTCCTCTACTTGTAGCTCTTTGGCCCACTTCTCTAGGTATTCCTGATCGAGATGTTTCCACTGAACCACCGCGACTCCTAAGGCATCACGGAACTGTCGTTCTGATTGACCGGCCTTGGACCATTCCAGCTTGCTTAATATCACATCTTCCGGCGATGTCACCCAAACATCGATCCCCCCGATTCGAGCGACGCGTTTGCGTTCGAATTCCCGGCGACTGAATGCTCGGGTTTTACGTAGGATGAAATCAGCTTTCCAGCCGGATAGACTGTCAATAATATTGAACATGGATTTATTGGCAAACGCATCTCGGGCTGCCTCAAGACTGACGTAATAATCTACACCAAAAGACTCGACAAAAGTGAGAAGCTGTTTTTCGGCGGGAGCTATTACAATGTCGAGATCGTTCGTGGCTCGCGGTTGACCATGGTAACTGCTGCCGAAAGAGCCAGAGATCATGTAAGGAACTGAGCAATCGTCTAGAAGCTTGATGAGCTTCTTCAAAAAATCATTTTGGCTTGTCATGAGCGCGTCCTGGTGTCTTTGAGCATTTGCTTGTAAAGCTCATCACCGATCATAAGGCGCAGGACTTCCAGGTCGATCTTCTTCTGATCGAAGTCGGGATGGCGATCCCGGACGCCAGCCTCGACAATGTCGCGTAGATTGTCGCTCATCTCTATCGCCATCATGGCCCGGACCTCCGGTCCAAGCTTCCGCAGAATCTCAAATTCCTTTCTCGCCACCTCAAGCGTTGTGTCCATGGGTATCGCGTTCATTGTACGATCACCTTTGACAGCCACTGTACCAACAATGTGGCTAAGATTCCGCCGAAGAAACTGATAGTCACCCATATCCAATGGTTCTTATGTTCAGCGAACAAAAGACCGGTCCACGTCCACCAAGAACTATATTTTCTCCCCAAATCATATCCTTCAAGGCTTAACTGTACCCACAGAGCATCACCGCGGTCGTTCAGGAAGGCTATCAAATTTCGCCGCTCAAGTGTTTTGCTGGCGATTTTGACTCGGTTTCGTGTATCCTTTCCTGACAAACATTTTTCTAACTCGCTTAGGAAAAATCGCGTCCTTGCTGCAACCCCGGATTCGTGCAGTTTTTCATAGTACTGAATCAACATCTTTCTTTCATCTTTTGCAGCCACATAATGATCTCCCTCACATTCTTTCAAAAGCCGAATCCTTATGCTTCGCTCAGGATAACGAACATTTGGATTCCTGTTTTCACAGGAATGACAAATCCTTGTACATTTGTCCGCACGGTGCGAGCATCTATCATGCCAACTGGAAGTTCTCTTCGCCGAGGAGCTGGCGCATTTTTCGACAGAAGTCGGCGTCGGGATTGACGCTGAGCTCCTTGTCGGCGGCGGCGTAGACCCGGCCTTTGGCCGTCCGCACGGCGACGTAGACCGGGCTGCGACCACGGTGGTGCTGGCAGATGTTCTTTATCATCGCCACCTTCTCCTTCGTCACCGCGTGAGCGTCCAGGCCGATTCGGACCTGGGCGGCCAGTTTCTCTCTCACCTGGTCCAGCGCGATCAACTCCTCCGCGATCACGTTGGGTTGCTCCCTCCGGTAATCGGCCTTGCCCTTCACGAAGACGACCGTATCGGCGACTAACATGTCACTATACCGGTTGAGCACCTCGGGGAACATCACCACCTCGATCTGCCCCTGCAAATCCTGGAGCGTAAAGACGGCCATCTTCTGGCCCGGATTTCGGCCCGACTTCGTTATGTTGAACCGCATCTTCGTAATCATGCCCCCGATCACGACTTGTCTTTCACCGTTGCTCTCGGCCAGCTCGGAACTATTGTGCGTCGAGTAGATGTTGATGGTCTCAGCGTGATGGCTCAGCGGGTTGCTGGTGACGTAAAAACCGAGCACCTGCTTCTCATAAGTGAGCATCTGCGGTTCCGGCCACGGCGCCACGTCGGGCAGACGCTTGTGGTCCTGTGAATAATCATTCGCCGCCGCCATTTGACCAAAGAAGCTCATCTGGCCCTTTTGCTTGTCGGCTTGCAGGCTTGCGCCGTTCTCCATCGCGGCTTCGAGTCCGGCCATCATCTGCGCCCGGCCTCCGCCGAGCTTATCGAACGCCCCGGCTTTGATCAGTGCCTCGAGGACCTGTTTGTTGGCGGCCCTCAGGTCCACGCTTTCACAGAAGTGGAACAGGCTTTGAAATCGGCCGACCTCCTCGCGGGCCGCGATGATCTGCTCGACCGCTTTGCCGCCGACGCCTTTGACCGCCGCTAAGCCGAAACGAATGACGCCCTTGGCCTTCTCGCCGTTTTCGCGCTCCTCGTAAAGCGGTGTAAAGTCCACGCCGCTTTCGTTGATATCGGGTGCCAGGACCTCGATCCCCATCTGGCTGCTCTCGGCGATGTAGTCGACGATCTTGTCGGTGTTGTCCATTTCGTACGTCAGCAGGGCGGCCATGAATTCGACGGGCCAGTGGGCCTTCATGTACGCTGTCTGGTAGGCGATGAACGCATAGCGTGTCGAATGACTCTTGTTGAAGCCGTAGCCCGCAAACCGGTCGATCAGCTCGAAGATCTGCTCGGCCTGCTGGCGGGTCAGACCCTTATCGACGCACCCGGCCATGAACCGCTCACGCTCCTTGGCAATAACCTTGGCTTTCTTTTTGCTAATCGCCTTAATCAGAGTGTACGCCTCGCGCAGCGGAATGTCCCCCAGACGGTTACAAACCTGCATAACCTGTTCCTGGTAGCACATAATTCCGTAGGTCTCTTCGAGGACCTCAGTCATGATCGGGTGGGGCAGGCTCCAGCTCGCCCCGTGCTTGCGGTCGATGTAATCGGGGATCAGGATCATCGGGCCGGGCCGATAAAGCGCGTTGGCGGCGATCAGGTCTTCGATCCGGTCGGGTTTCATCTTCATCAGCAGGTTCTGCATCCCGCCGGACTCGAACTGGAAAACGCCCTTGGTTTTGCCCGCTGAGAAAAGCTCGAAGACCTTCGCGTCGGTCAGGTCGAGTTGCTCCAGGTCGATCTCCACGCCGTGGACCTTCGCGACTAACTGGCAGGCCCGCTCCAGGACGCTCAGCGTTTTGAGGCCCAGGAAGTCCATCTTGAGCAGGCCGACCTTCTCGACCATCGGCCCCTCGAATTGCGTGACGATGTCCTCGGAACCGGACGCTTTATATAAGGGCACGAAGTTTGTCAGAGGCTCGTCCGCAATAACAACGCCGGCAGCGTGGACCGAGGCGTGGCGCGCGAGACCTTCGAGTCTCTGGCTGATGTCGATGACCCTTCGCGTGTCCGCGTTTTGGTCGTACTCCTTTTTCAAATCAGGCTCGGTCTTCAGGGCCTTCTCCAGGGTCATATCGAGCGAGAACGGCACCAGCTTGGCCAGCTTGTCCGCTTCGCTGAGGGGCACGCCGAGCACCCGGCAGATGTCACGAATGACCGCGCGGGCCTTCATCGTCCCGAAGGTGATGATCTGCGCGACGTGGCCGTACTTTTGGCGCACATAGTCGATGATCTCGGCGCGATGGGCCTGGCAGATGTCGATGTCGATGTCGGGCATCTCATTGCGGTGCGGGTCCATGAACCGTTCGAACAGCAGGTCGTACCGAATCGGATCGACGTTGCACAATCCCAGGCAGTAGCCCACGAGCGTCCCGACGCCGCTGCCCCTGGCGCCGATGGGCACGTTGTTCTGATGGGCGTAGTTGCAGAAGTCCCAGACGATCAGGAAGTAGCTGGCGAAACCTTTCGATTCGATGACGTCCAGCTCCCGGTCGAGCCGGGCCTTGATCGGCTCAGTGATCCGGCCGTACCGCTTTTCCGCTCCTTCGTAGCATAGCTTCGTCAGGTACTCCTCCGGCGTCGAATCATCCGGCGGCTCGAAGCGCGGTGCGTGCTGCGTCTTCAGATCGATCTCAACGTTGCACCGCTCGGCGATCGCGAGCGTATTGTCGCACGCCTCGGCGTAGGCACCGAAGAGCTGGCGCATCTCGCGCGGGCTTTTGAGATACACGTCCGACGGATAAATCATTCGATCCGGATCATCCGACCGTTTGCCCGTGCTGATGGCACAGAGACAATTGTGCGCCTCGTGGTCGCTCTCTTCGAGAAAGTG
>JARRQQ010000106.1:0-9310 GCA_037381725.1 Sedimentisphaerales bacterium | reverse complement strand
CACGGGGGAAACAACATAAAACCCATCGACTCAGTACAACACAATCGTCCAACGCATTATACAACAGCCCCGGCATCTGTCAAACAAGTGCATTGACGGCCCGCGTTTCTTTGGGCCGGGAATACATATCCTTATATACCCCAAGCCGAAGGGATGTTCAGTTTCGGCTCCGTTTTTCGATCAAACGTGGGTTTTATCGACAAAAACCGATGTGAACTTTGCAATTCTGCCCCCAAAACAGGCACGGCAGCGGGAAAAACGCCCGACCGTAGTCGCGACGGACCTTGCGGCAACACAAGGGCGGGAGCGGACGGGTTGCATGCTCGTTCCGGTCGAGCGGGATCTGGAGGCGCATCCGTTCACCGAAACAGGCGGAACGCGGGTGCCTGAAAGGCCCGGGTTTGCCTTGATGTGTCATTTGGCCGGTTTTTGGGCAGGTATTGAGTGCGTCGACCTTACCCGTTGTTTTCTTCGAGCAGCTTTCTAAGGTACTCGTTTTCCCGGCGGGTAGCTTCAAGATCGAAGACCTGGTACTTGATGCATACACGCAGGTAGTCGAGCGACTCCTGCAAGCTGTTGATGCTCTTTTCGAGCTTCTTGCGATTCGCCTGAGCTTGTTTGGCGAGCTGAGCCAGCTTCTTGTGCTGTGGGTTCGTTGCTTCTCCGAATTCCTTGACTAATTCGTTGAGTTTGTCCTCCAGGTTGGTCTCATCCATTCCATCGCTCTCCTCATGAACGCCGTCTCTTTCATCACCCCGAGCGTAGTGCAAATACGAGCAGGATCCCCCTTAAAACTTCGTGACTATATTGAGCAAGAACCGTGCCCGAACCGCAACAAAGCCGATTCACAGTTGATTTTGCAGGTTTAGGCCACGAGACGGCCAATCAGAGCGGTCCTGGATACTGCCTTTGAGCGTTGTTTCTGTTCTCGCAAAGACAAGCGTTGTACGGGTTGAGACTGCGTGTTGCGGGAAAACAACACGAGGAAATCGGCCCCATTCCGGCCCGGCACGTAACGGCTTTGTGTGAATACAGTTAGATTTGTGTCGATTCCTGTAAACATCCGCGTCTACTCTTGGTGTCCAGAGTGAGGACGCCGACCGTTCAGAAACCTCTCTATTTCGATTCTCTGCCGGGAGACAGGTCTCTACTTCGATTCCACGACCTTCTGGAACAACAAATCCTCGCGGGCGCTGTCGTTGGGGTCAAACTCAAGCTCGTGGTCGGGGTACCTCTTCGTGTCCACGACGTATTCGGGGAAGGTGATGCGCTCAGCCGGCCACAATTGCCCGTCCGCTGAGACCGACCCGACAAAGAAATCCCGCGTCCGGCCGCGCAACACATTGTCGCCGAGCTCGACGTAAAAGTGATCAATCGCGATCTCAACGATCAATTCCCGCTGCCGATGGGAATATTGGACGGACCACTGGCCCGGTTCGAAGACGCCTTCGCCGCCCAGCTTCATCGGAACCCGGGTCGTCTGCCCCGGCTTCATCGTCACCCTACCGATGCTCACCACCGCCGAGGAGATCGTCCCATCCGCCTCGAAGACAAATTCCCATCCACCCTTGTCCGCTTTCCAGGTGCCGACGAGGAAATCAGGGAATTTCCCGTCCCCGTCAATCGTGACTTCCACAGCAGGCTCCTTTGGCATCTGGCTTTTGCAGCCCGCGAGCACACAAGAGAACAGGCAACAAAACATCAGGACCGCATAACGTCTCATAAATCAATTCCGAAATGTCGCCTATCGCCCACAAGAATCCGGCTGTCGGTTATAACACGGCTCTTGGCGATGATGAATGGCTGGATTGTAGAAAATTTCGATGCAAATAACAAGAAGAAAAAAAGGCAAGCCCGGAGACTTGCCTTTTCACTGACAAAAAGAATCGACTCGACTACGGGCAGTCCCCGGCCGGCTGGCCGGCAAGCTGCCAGTTGGCGATCAGGATGTCCAGATCATTGGCCGAGACGCGGAACTTGTTGCTCCCCTGAGAGGCATGATCGAAGTCGGCACAGATCAGCGGAACGCCGTTGATTTTCTGGTCCTTGATCTCATCATAAGTCTTGTTCCAGGCGGCGATCAGGATATCCAGGTCGTTTGTGGAAACCCAGTAACTATTCGGACCCTGAGCCTGTCCGTCTGCGTCGCCGTGGCACTGTCTCGGATTGACGGCGGCGAGCCAGCACGCGGGTTGCCCGACGGCCGTCCACTCGTCGTTCTGTGGGGCTACCATAGTGCCCACGGACACCGCTCCGATCGGAATCCCCGTCGCTGCGGCTAAATCCACGACCGCCTCGGAAGCATCCTCGAGTACGACGTTGCCGCGAGTAGCGTTCAAGGTCACGGTCATGTTGGCCGCCTCGCTGCACGTCAGCACGCAAAGCCGCCCCTCCAGGGCAGGAGCCTGCGTATCGTAGAGCGAACCCATCTCGATGGTGATGCCGTTGGTGCCCAAGCCGCCCAGCGCGCCCGGATCGTCCGCTTCGGCCACGGGATTATACCCCTCGATGGCCCAGTCGCTGACCTCGCCGGTGGTGGGATCGACCGTGATATACCGGCTGAAATTGGCCGGGAAGATCCCGTACCCGCCGTTGTCGTCGCCGACCGCGAAGTCGCTGATGGCTTCAATCGTCCCGGCGTCGACGGTGATGTCCAGAGCAAAGGCCCGGGCCCGCTCGGTCCCCGAATAATCGATGGCCGCCTGGTTGTTGCCCAGGTCCGTCACGGTAATGGAGACAGTGGCCCAAACGGGACTTGCGAGCATCACCACGACCAGGGGGAAAATGATCTTTTTCATGATACACTCCTTCCCTATAGTTCTTTTCTTTTTCTTCTTCGCAGAGTCGAGACTCTGCCATATCTTGGTTGTCCTTATCGTAACAGAAGTGGACCCTCAGTTCAAGCAAAAAATTCAGGGACGGCCCGAAAATATGGCGGTTCTCAGCCGTAGGTCTTGCCCGCTTCATCGACGTAAACGGTTCCCTTGGCCCGTTTTACAGCATCGGTGGCCTTCGGGACCTCCTCGGGCTTGGGGACCTTGAACAAGCCGCCGCACTTGTGGCACCTGATCCTCCGGTCCGCTGCCTTCTCATCGAGCAGCCAGACACTCGAGCACCCCGGACATTTCGCCATAATTTGCATCGCGCACTTCCAGTCGAACGCCCGTCGGACAGCCTACCCTCGCACAAGGCCGTTGTCCATCCAAATCCCACACCGGCCCGATAACATCCCCCCAGCACAAATCAACTCTCCACAAGGATAGACGCAGTGTCACGCACATCTCGGCGTCACCAGCTTTTGCTTGACTCGGCAACGTGAATCTGCTACAATAGCGTGTGTTCGGAGGATGGGATGAGAAAGCGTATCGAATGCAAGGTCATCAATTCTACTCCCCTCAGTGAAAGCGGCAGTAGCACGCGAAATGCCGCGCCAGGCCATACCTCCTCCACAATCAACGACCATGCCGCTTTCACCTACACCGCGCGCCTCATCGCCACGCGGACAAGTGTGGACGATGATCTCACATCTCAAGCTCTTGACCTCTACGTGTAGACCGGTCGGTGTAGCTCGCCGCATCCTAACGCCCGCGGAATACGATATATTGACGTGACTAGCGAACGGTCGGGACAGCCTGCATAGATTGTTCTCCACGTTTGATTTCTTTGCCTGGGTACGTGGTGCGATGTATCGCGCTGATCGACGGGTTGGGTATGGCAATTTGGGCGGCCGTGTGTTAATGTTTTTGGCATGTATAGCTTTTTGCAAGGACGACTGGTGGCCGTGCGAGTTGCGCTGCTCGTGGCCGCCGGTATTTTGATAGGTATCGGAATCGCGACGATTTATTCGGTGGGCAATCCGGCCGAATCGAGCCCCGCCGGGCCGGCCGGGGAGATGAGCACCTACTGGAAGAAGCAGATTTTCTTCGTCGCGATCGGCTTGGTCTGCTTCATTGCGGTCAATGCGATCAACTACCGGCGTTTCGGACAGGCGAGCTACTGGATTTTCGGTGGCGTCCTTGCGCTGTTGGCGGCCTTGCTCATCAGCAAGTACGTAGTCGAACTGCCCTTCGCCAAACCCAGGGCAGCGACGTACCGCTGGATATGGCTGAGCGTCGGCGGCCACGATCTGCCCTCGATACAACCGTCGGAATTCTGCAAGTTAGCCTACGTGCTGGCCTTGGCGTGGTACTTGAGATATCGAAGCAATTACCGCAGATTCAAAGGGCTGATCGGGCCGTTCGCGCTGGCGCTGGTGCCGATGATCCTCATCCTGCCCGAGCCGGACCTTGGAACCGTGCTTCTGCTGATGCCGATCCTGTTCACCATGTTGTTCGTAGCCGGGGCGAAGGTTAGGCATCTTCTGCTGATCGTGCTCATGGCCCTCGTGGTCAGCCCGTTGCTATGGTACAAGATGCGGCCGTATCAGCGCATCCGAATCAGCAGCGTGCTGTTACAGAACGCCTGGCTTCGCGAGAAGGCTGAGACGCACCCGTGGCTGGGCCGGTTCCTCGTCGGCACGAGGTTCAGCGAAAGTAAATGGAAGAGCGACTGGGGCTGGCACTTGATTCGCTCGAAGTATGCCGTGGCCTCCGGCGGCGCGACGGGCTATGGATTCCGGCGCGGCCCGTTCGTCAAGTACGATTTTCTCCGAGCCAGGCATAACGATTTCATCTTCGCCATCGTGGCCCAGCAATGGGGTTTTCTGGGCTGCCTGGCGACGCTCGGGCTTTACGTCGTTGTTGTCATCTGCGGGCTGGAAATCGCCGCGAACAATACCGATCCGTTCGGGCGATTGCTCGCGGTCGGCATCGTTGCGATCTTCGTCGTCGAGGTTCTTATCAACGTGAGTATGACCGTGGGTCTGATGCCGATCACGGGTCTGACGTTGCCCCTAGTCAGCTATGGCGGATCGAGCCTCGTGGTCAGTTTGTTGTGCGTCGGCTTCTTGAACAATATCGGGCGCTGCAGGCCGTTCACGGTAGCGCCGAAAAGGTGAATCAATTTCAGGAATTTATCTAATTGAAGAATCGTACGTTTCCCGACGAAAGAAAAGGATTTGACAGATGATCGTAGGGGCGGCTCTATGTGGTCGCCCTCCACAAGATGCTTGAGGGCGGAGTGCCGATGATGAGCAGGGGCAACCACGTGGGGTTGCCCCTACGGCTAATCTATGATCCGAGGTTTCAAACAGATTGCTTCTCTGACGGCGATCAGCCGGGTCTTCGGCATGCTCAGGGACATGGCGTTCGCCCAGTTCTTCGGCGCCGACTGGCTGATGACGGCCTGGACGATGGGATTCAAGGTGCCGAACCTCGCCCGCCGGCTGTTCGGCGAAGGCGCGGCTTCTGCGTCCCTGATTCCCGTTTACAGCCAGGAACTTCATCGCGATCCGGACCAAGCCAAGCGCCTGGCCAACACGGTGGTCACGGTCGTGATCGTTATCCTGGCGGCCATCGTGATCGTCGGCGAAATCCTCTCGCTGAGCTACTATCATTTCTTCGCGACCCGAACAGGTCCCCGAATCGGCCTGCTCTTGTGCTCGATCATGCTGCCCTACATGATCTGCATCTGTACGGTGGCGATTCTGGCAGGCGTCCTGAACGTGCACAGACACTTCGCCACTCCCGCGGCCGCACCGATCGTGTTGAACCTCTTTGTCATCAGCGCACTGGTGTTCACGGGCTGGGTGCTCAAGATCGAGCCCCAAAGGCAAGTCTTCTTCGTTGCGGGCGCCGTGCTGATCTCCGGGCTTGCCCAAATCGCGCTTCAGCTTCCTTCGCTGCGCGCCAGCGGTGTCTGGCTGCGTCCCACGTGGGATATTCACTCCCAAGCGTTCAAAAGAGTCATATTCTTGATGGGTCCCATGATATTGGGTCTGGCCGTGACGCAGCTCAACACACTTGTGGATGACATCATTGCACTCTCTTTCATGAACGAACGCGGCTATCCCTTGGGCTACGGCTCGCCCTCCTATCTGTACTATGCCCAAAGGCTTTACCAGTTTCCTCTGGGGGTTCTTGGGATATCCCTGGCGACGGCGATCTTTCCCGTGATGAGCACGGATGCTGCGAAGGAGGATTTCGATGCGTTCCGCCAGACGATCGCGCGGGGCATCAGGGCCGCGGTCTTCGTGGCCGTTCCCGCGACGGTGGGCATCTTTCTCGTAGCCACGCCGCTGGTCTCCGCCGTCTTCCAGCACGGGGAGTTCAAAGCCTCCGACACGCCGGTCGTGGCGTGGACGCTTGCGTTCTATGCGATAGGCCTGTGCGGCTACTTCCTTCAGCAGATCACCACGCGGGCGTTTTACTCCCTACAAGACTCGAAAACGCCTGCGATCAGCGCGGTCTTCGCCGTGGGCGCCAACGTCGCTCTCAACCTGACCTTGATCTGGTTTCTGGGCACGGGTGGGCTGGCGGCCGCTACCGCGGCGTGCTCCTATTTACAGGTCGTTTTTCTCGTCACGATACTCCACAAAAAGCTGGGCCATTCGATCCTGGACGGCGTGCTCCTCACCTTGAGAAAAACAGTCGCGGCTACGCTCCTGATGGGCGCGGTCGGAGGCACGGCCGTGATTCTGATGAGGACCCTTCCGCAAACCAGACTCTTCCACATCCTGAGGCTCTGCGTCATCGTACCTTCGGCGGCGGGTGTGTACGTGCTGGCCGCCAAACGCTTGCAAATCGAGATGCTCTCCCTGGTCGGGCGGACCAAACGGCGCTGAGCCGGCCACAGACCTCATTTTCACCGGCGAAAGCCTTGACAAACGACCGTTTGTATCGTACTAATATTGAATACAAGAGTATTGGGAAATTGAAGTTAGGCGTGAATCAATGCGCGAAGGTGTACTTTTCCGGGTGACCCTAGCCCTTCTTTCTTATCCTCTGTCGATTTCGGCTCAAGGATCGTGGAATGCCGGGGCACCCGTTTCCAATCCACAGGCGCCCGAGCAGGCTTATGCGACGCGCTCGTCGCCCGATGCGGGCAAGTCCTCCGACTTACCTGCGAGCGCCGGTTCCGATGAACCGTTGTCGTCGGCCTCGGCGAGCCGAGAATTCTACCAGATAGCCTATGAGCTGGCCAAGCCGAAGGAGGTCCGGGGACCCGAACTCGAACAGGCCATCATTTTCCTGACGGCTGCGCTCGAGCTCGACAGGACCGCCAAGAGCATTCCGCCCTTGCTGATTGAGCTTGCCTCGCGTGACCCGGCGCAGGACCACGCCGCGTTGGTCCGGCAGATGCTCACGGGCTACGTCGATGAGTTCGCGGATCTCGAGGTCGTGCGGAAGGCTGTCGGATACTTGCTGGAGCGCGCCAACTCCCGCGAGGAACGAGAGCGTTTGCTCAAACAAATGATGGATACATTGGCAAGCAAAAACCGTATCCTCGGTTCTGAGTTGGCGACTATGCTCGGCGTGCTCAAGGCAGAGAAGGCAGACGTGCAAGCGGCCACGTCTTATCTTTTGCAAGCCTACAGGAGCAACCGGTACAACAAGCGTGCCTTCTCCAAGCTCCTTGAGATAGCGCCCGATCAGGTCGGCCCGGCAGTGTATCTCGAACGATTGAGACTGGCTTTGCGCGAGAACCCTGTGGACGTCGACGTCGCCCTTGCCTTTGCGGAACACGCGGAACAACTACAGCTTTACGATACGGCCGCCGGAGGATACAAGTATTGCGCCGACTTGTTTGAGTATCTCTATCCATCCGAGAAGCTCGGCCCACAGATTTATCTGCCCTGGGCTATCAGCAGCTACAACTCGCGCCAGGGTCAGTCCCAGTGCCTGAAGATCGCCGAACGTGTCCGTGAAGAAGGCCGGTTCGACTTGCGTCTGGAGGCGATAGCCGCCAAGGCGGCGATCAAGCTGGGCGATAACGAACTGGCAGCGCGAACCTTCCATGCCGCCGAGCAGAAAGCTGTGGAGTTGGTCAACCAACAAGACCAGGCCGCGAGCCCGGCCGGTGCCGGGTCGGTCGATAGTGACGACCCCAGCCGCGTTTCTGCCGAGCAGCTTGCCTGGTTTTATTGCTTCGCCCTTCCGATGCCGGACAAGGCCTTGGACCAAGCCCACAAAGCCTACGCGGCCGATTCCAATTCGCCCGTAGCCGCGGCGATGTTGGCCTATGCGCTCGTCATGAACAAACAAATAGAGTGGGCCAAACCGCTCGTCGACAACTACGAGCACAATCAGATCGCGGACCTAACCGCGGGTGAGCTTGAATTAGCCGGGGGGCAAACCGACCTGGCGATTGCAACTTTGAATACCGCCATCGCCAGTGATCCCGGATCGTTCGCCGCCGAACGCGCCAAGGAGATTCTGGCCAAGCAGGGCAAGGAATACATCCCGTCGATGCCTCCCGAGACGGTGTTGGCTTCATTGCGTGCCAGTTTCGGCGAAACCCTCGTGCCCAGATTCATTCCTCCCGAGAAGGCGATCTCCGCCGAGCTCGATATCCAAGGCGACACCTTCCCCTACGGCGACGAATTCAGCGGCACAGTCGTCGTCACGAACAATTCGCCGGAACCAATGGTCATCAGCGACGATGGTGTGTTCAAGGGCAACATAAGAGTCGACGCGGATATCACTGGAGACCTCACCGCGAATACACCGAACCTGGTGTTCACCAAGATTCAGGCGGCGTTCCTTATCCAGCCAGGCCGGAGCATCCTTATTCCCGTGCGGCTCATGACGGGTGAGCTTCGCCGGACGCTGGTGGACCATCCGCAGGCTTCCTTGAGCATCGAATTCACGCTGTATCTCGATCCGGTGCTCACCAGCGGCGGAGCCATTGCCAACAGGCTGACGCAGATAGAGCCGTACAAGGTTCGCATCGAACGTCCGGGCGTCAAGCTGACGACAAAGTATCTTCAGGACCGATTCACCTCGATCGCAACGGACAGTGTCGAGCAGAAAATCCAAACCGCCCAGCTTTTCGTCGGGCTTCTGGCGGAGCAGTACGCCATGTCTGCCGCCGGCAAGCCGCTTTACAAGTATTTGTCCGCCGACTGGGTGGCTCCGCTGCTCAAGTCCGCGCTCACCCACGAGTCCGGACTGCTGCTCCATCCCGGCCCGAACGAGTGGCCGGTCAAGGTCGCTACGATGGCTGACATGCTCGACTTGCTTCTGGACCATGAGCTAATCAAGGCCGCGGCGGAGAACCTCAATCATCGCCAATGGCCCGTCCGGCTGATGGCGCTGTACCTGCTGGCGGAGAAACAGCAGGGCATTTTCGACAAGGTCCTGGATTGGACGATCCAGCATGATTCAAGCCCATCCGTTCGCCGGATGGCCGCGGCCCTCGCCACCGTGCCATC
>JARRQQ010000105.1:0-9312 GCA_037381725.1 Sedimentisphaerales bacterium | reverse complement strand
GAACAGCCGGACCGACCTCGCAATATCCGGCGCTGCACCAACGACAATTCGATATCGGCGGCGAGGTGTATCACTACGAATACAAAGAACCCGGGGTTATGAAAGAGAAGGGCATGTTCTACGGAGTGAATCTTGGCTACACGGCCCGCGACTGGGTGGGTACGTCCGACGGCATCATTCGGGCAGAGGGCGGAGGGATGCTTCGCGCGGAAGGCCGGTTTGCGTTCGGCCAGGTCGATTACGACGGCGGAATCATCGATCTCAATACTTTCGCGGTGACTCCTTACAGCATGGAAGACATCGACGACTGGGTTTTTGAGGGCCGGCTTCTGCTCGGTGGCGACTGGCTGGCTCTAGGCACGCTGAACACCCTGTACGCGGGCCTGGGATATCGATACTTGAACGATGACAGCTCGCCGGACCCGGCCGGATACGAACGTGAGTCGAACTACCTATATCTCCCGGTCGGATATCGGTTTGATAGCAGTCAGACGGTCGGCTGGTCTTTCGGGTTCGGGGCCGAGTTCGATATCTTCCTTCTCGGAAACCAGACAAGTCACCTCAGTGACGTCGACCCCACCTATCCCGACGTTGACAACGAGCAGGACTCCGGCTACGGCTACCGCGCTTCCGTCAGACTCCAGCACAAAAGCGAAGAGTCCACCTTCGTCGTGGAGCCTTTCATCCGGTACTGGGACATCGACGACTCCGAGCCTGAGTACGTGAATTTGGGCACCATCTGGGAACCTGCCAACGAGACCACCGAGTACGGACTTTCGATCATCTGGATGTTCTAAGCCCCGACATGAAGCGAACCGCGGTGAATCGAGCGATTTGCGTGACGCATCTTAGCGCCGGTGGCGGGTGTGGTCCGGGCATTGGATTTCAGCGGCGACGGGCTTCGATGAATTTGACTAGGTTGTAGGCAATAGAATTGTACGGGACGGATGTCTTGAGACGCTCGGCCAATTCGATAACGGCGCCGTTCAGGGCGTCGATCTCGGTTCTCTTCTTTGCGGCGATATCCTGAAGCATCGAAGACTTGTGCCCGGCGGCGTCCGGCACCAGCTTGCCGTAGAAGACATCCAGGAAACCCTTCACCGAATCCAACAATTGCGATTCTTGGCCATGCCCAGGGTGACTGGGATGATTTATGGAATTGCTCAGAAAACCGGCTACGGGAATGGAGGGCGGGCGCCGATGGCGGTGCGCCAATATACTGGGAAAAGTTGAGTTCTTCCTTTTAATATGGGTCTTTTGATGTGTGTAATGCCACGTAGTGCCTGCCTAATTTACCGGAAGTATTTGAAATTGCCATGCAATTGTGGCATTATTGGACATAAGTTGATCAGGAGTGTCTCAGGAAAAGGGTTAATGCATACAGATATGCCGTTTGTAAAGCCAAATGGGAAATCTGAAATGAATATGTTTGGATTGAGAAAGGGGAAAAAATGAACTCTGTGAAGCACAATAAAGAGGGGATAACTAAAAGAGAATTCATAGGGTTCTTTCTGATCGGTATTGCTCTTATCCATCTTGTTACCTTTCCTATTCAAGGTGCTGTATTTACCACGCGCGACCTTGAGGGAAATTGGGAGATTCACATGCTTACCTCGGGTGATTATCCTCAATGGACAGGATGGATGTACGGAACAGTGAATATCGACACAAGCGGTAACGGCAGGTTTCTGTCTATAAAAAGGAGCGATGGGAATTCTGTCTTACCCGAAGATTTGATAGTAGCCATATCACCAACTGGTCTTATTACTGTTACCGGCATGGATTTCTATGGCGTCATTAACTCACAAAAAGACATGATTATTGGTGTCAATTCAGATGGTGGCGGGGGGTATGCTATGGTCATTTTTACAAAACATGGAATATCCACATATACCGCAAGTGACCTCGAGGGAACGTGGTATTTAAATGCTCTCGAGTCCGGCGATGCTCCCCAATCACCCGGCTGGACTCACGCAATCATGACGATGAACAAAAGTGGCAGCTACGTTATGTCTTCATACCTGAACAGTAGAGGTGAAACGGATGCTGGCGAAAACGGAACAGCCGATATTTCATCCGACGGGATTATAACGATTTCCGGAAGGCCTTCTGCGCATGGTGTAATAAATCCGGGGAAGGATATGCTAGTCCTTACTATGGACGGCAGTAATGGTGGATATGACATGAGCGTAATGTCAAAACAAGAACCATCCACATTTACCACAAGCGACCTCAAAGGAAGCTGGGAGTTTCTCGCTCTCACTTCAGGCGACTATCCTCAGCATATAGGCTTTGCGCATGGAAAACAGACTATTGATGCTGATGGAAATTGGTCTTTCACATCTATGACCAGAAGTAACGGAGATTCAATATTACCGGAGGATTTAACTGTTCTTATATCGCCGTCTGGTGTTGTAACATATACAGGCACAGACTTTCATGGCATCATGAACCTCCGGAAAGACATAATCGTTGGCGTGATGACTGACGGCGGGGACGGCTATGACATGTTAATAAGTGCTAGAGGCGCCAGGATGATATACAGTTTTGCCTCCTGCAGTGCGACATCTACGAACAAGTACAATCCGTGCGCGGTCGGTTATAGCTGGATATACGATGGTTTTGGAGAATATAGCGGCTATACAAAGAGCGTGGACGTTATTTCGATAGAGCCGGTATGTGGAGTAACTTGTCTTAAATTGAGAATCGAAGACCCTGTCGAAGGGGTAAGGTATGCCTGGATTGCCGAGGACATGCAGGGTAATGCTCACATCTTCAAATTCCAATACCAATCACAGCCAGGAGCGCAGATTGACAGTGACGATGGCATTCCTAACATAAGTTTCATAGCTGATCCCAATATCGGAGACACGTGGAGTTGGCATTTTGATAGCATTGGGAAAGCTGTATGTGAGGTGATATCTATGGACGCTATGGCCGGTGTGTATGAGAACTGTATGAAAGTAAAAATAAGCTGCGCCGTTGGGGGGCAGATACACTCATATTACTATAAAGAAGGCATAGGATTGGTTAAAGATGAGCTGTGGGACGCTTCCAGCGGCTTTATTCTCAAAATCTCAACTCAGAACAGCCTTTGAGATAATGCGCAGGAGAAGACTGACTTTGCACAGCCCGTTGGCTGATCGAACCAACCTCTCTTGAATACCAATTGCGAAACCGATTGGAGGTTCTCGATATCAAAGAAACCGTTCTCGATCATTGCAACTAGCGTGACCGTGAAGCAATCTCTCCTTTTCCAACAGATTGATTGTTCATTAGATGATACTTACCGTACCTTCGTCGAGCCTGCGAATAAAACCACGGGGTACGGAATCGCGATTCCTTGGATGTTCTAACCCCGACCTTAAGCGAAATTCGATAAATCGTGCGATTCGTATTTATGTACCTTGGTTCTGGTAACGGACGTCGCTTTGGTACTAGGCTTCATGGCTAGCATGTTCGATGAACTTTACCAGGTTGTAGGCGATGGAATTGTATGGGACGGGTGTTTTGACGCGCGCGGCTAATTCGATAACGGCTCCGTTCAAGGCGTCGATCTCGGTTCGTTTCTTTGCGGCGATATCCTGAAGCATCGACGATTTATGCCCGGCGGTGTCCGGCACCAGCTTGCAGTAAAAAGCGTCCAGGAAACCCTTCACCGAGTCCCAGTGCGTCTCGTAGCCGGCCAGCGTCATCACGTTGAACGCTTCCCCGATGATGCCGTCCATGAACGCCCGGCTGGATTTGTGAGCGGCTAGCTCGCCATAGGTCACGTCGAGCACGGCGCCCACGGGATTGAGGGCACAGTTGTACAGCATCTTGGCCCAGATGTCCTTGCCGATTTGAGTCGTTGTCTCGCACGGGATGTCCCCGTCATTGATCGGTTTGGCCAGGGCCTCAACGGTGTCGGGAGACGCCCCGAACAAACTGCCGACGTGGATTGCGTCCGCGTGGACCGTTACGTCCACTTCGTTAGGCCGGGGTCGTTGGAAGCCGGTGATGACGCGAGCGTTGTAGACGGTTTCTTTGTCGAAGGCGGCGAGAAATGCCTTGGCATTGCCCCAGCCGTTTTGAAACAGCACGATCTTCGTCTTGTCCGCAAAGAGGGACTCATGCTGTGAGAGGTCCTTAGCGGCGTTGGACGAGTCAAATGACTTGACGCACACGAGTATGAAGTCGTACGCCCCGGCGGGAAGGTCTTCCAACGCTGCGACGCTGCCAAAATCCGAGCCGGCCGCGTGGAAATCCCCGAAAATACCCGTTCGGACCAGGCCCTTCTCACGCAGCGCTGAGACCGTCCCCTCCCGCGCGACAATGTCAACGTGCACGCGAGATTTCAGCAGGCAGCTTGCCAGTCCAAGCCCCACCGCGCCGCCGCCATAGACCAATGCTCTTATGGGTATAGCCATGCGAAATTGACTATTTATTATTGTCTATTGACTATTGAACGGATGCTACGCATCGGACGGCTGTATATGCGCAAATAGTCAATATTCAATAGTCAATCGATCTATACTTTTTCCGGGACCACGAACGGCTCGCGGTAATTGCGCGACAGTAGCGTGTTGGCCTGGTCGCTGAAGTCGCCCACGAATCGCTCCGTGTCGGGATCCATTGTCACCCAGGGTCCGAGGATCCGCGGTGTCTTGAGTACGTCCACGACGTTCATCAGCAGATGCTCCTGGAAGCTCTCGAACGCCTCTAACAAGACGTCGTTGCCTTTGAGTGAGTCCACGATGTCGTCGCGCGTCGCTTCACGACCGATGCGATAGGAGATATTGCCCAGGTGACACGCGGCGGTCGAAAGGTAACCTTGCAGGATATCGGCGTTCAGATCGCTTACCTTCCGGCTGCGAACTGCCTTGATGAAGTTCGTATGGTGGCCGGCGCCGCCCGTTTCCTTGAATTGCTTGATTCGCTTGCCCTCGTTGTCGCAGACCCAGCCGCCGGCGTAGTAGCCGCCCTCGCACTCGATCACGACGGGGGCGCGGGTCTTGCGATAGGTCGGATCCATCGCCGAGTCGCCTTGCTTGCGATGCAGATTGCGCATCTCGAAGATGATCGGCGCCGGCTTGTAGTCGAAGAACGCGACCTGCGTGTTGGGCGTCTGCCGGTCGTCGTCCCAGAGGAATTCGCCGCCGAAGCTGATCGCGCGCGGGGCCATCGTCGTACAGCCCAGCGCCATCCGGCATACGTCGATGTAGTGAATGCCGTTGTTGCCCAGGTCGCCGTCCCCGTAGGGCCATTGCCAGTGCCAGTCGTAGTGGAGCCTCTTTCGCATCAGCGGGGCCATGGGGGCCGGGCCGAGCCAGAGATTGTAGTCGACGCCTTCGGGAATCGGCTGAGGGCCGTTTACCTTGCCGATCGGACCGCGCGGGCTGAAGTAATAGCAGCGGGCGCGAAGGATCTTGCCGAGGTTGCCCTGGCGGATGTAGTTGAACGCGGCCATGAGTCCCACGTCGGAACGGCGCTGCGTGCCGGCCTGCACGATCCGGTTGTATTTCCGCGCTGCCTCAACCATCTTGCGGCCTTCCCAGAGCGTGTGCGAGACGGGCTTCTCGACGTAGACGTCCTTGCCGGCCTGGCACGCCCAGACGGTGACCAGCGAATGCCAGTGGTTCGGCGTGGCGGTGATGATCGCATCGATACTTTTGTCCTCTAACAGCTTGCGAACATCGACGTAGGTATCGACCTTTTCATTGCGTTCTTTGAATTTCTTGACCTCGCGGTCGATGACGTTCTGGTCTACGTCGCACAGCGCCACGACCCGCACGCCGGGGATTCTGCTGAAGTACCTGATATGATTGCTGCCCTGGCTGTGAAACCCCACGACGGCTACGCGAAGGTCGTCATTCGCTCCACGCACCCGCGAGTACGGCGCGATCGTGGCCGCGACGCCTCCGGCCAGTGTGCCTTTTAGAAAGTTGCGACGTGTAAGAGTCTTCATGATTGTCTTCTCCAAATTTGTGTTTTCTCAATGATCAGACAAAGGCACCCAGGACGCTGCTGGATATGCCACCAGACGGCAGCGTTCGGCACCCGTCATCAAATCTCCTTCCACTTTCCCGGGATCGGAACGGGGTAGCGGCCCTCGGCGTCGGCCTGCACGGGAGCCGGGCTGTCGTACGTGAAGTCCGCGACGTTCGAGCAGAAATTGAAGTCGGAAGCTAACATTTCGTCCCAGGTAATGATCTGGCCCGAGTGGATGGCGGCGCGTCCCATGATGGAGGTGAGATTGGTGTATGCCGCGCGGTGGGCCTCGTTGTACGGCTGGTCCTTGCGGATGGCGGTGAGAAGCTCGTCCCACTCGACCTGGTAGGGACTCATCTTCTCTCGCTCCGGCTGCCAGGTAATGTTGTTCTTGTCCGTGCGCTGGTCTTTGTAGATTTGTACCGTCGGCGCGTGAATGTTGCCCGAGAACTGTGCCGCACATTTGGTGCCATGCACGAACGTGGCGAAATCGTTATGACAGTTTCGCATGGATCGGCTGTCGACCATCGCCTTGGTCCCGTCGGCAAACGTGTACTCGATGGCGTAGGTGTGCAGGTTCTGGCTGCAATCGTTACTGCGCGGCTCACGTCCGCCCAGGCCCTCCGCCTTGACGGGCCAGGAGTCCTTGATCCAGCAACACTCATCGACCTGGTGAATCATCATCTCGATGAACCATGCCGAGGAGACCCACACGAAGAAGTAGGGCCGGCGAATCTGCCAGAGCAATTCGCTCTGGTCTTTCTTGAATGGACTCATCCGGGCGCCGGGGTCCATCCGGTAGGCGCGGATCAGTTGTATTTGTCCCAGCGCTCCGTCGCGGATCTTCTCGATCAGTGCCCGCCGGGAGTAGGAGTGGCGGCACATCAGTCCGCAGCCGATCTTGAGGTTCTTCTTGTCCGCTTCGTCGGCTATACGCAAAACGTCCTTTGTTCCGCCCGGATCGGGGGCGAATGACTTCTCCATGAAGACGTTGAGGCCCTTGCTAACGGCATAGGCGACGTGGGTTGGGCGGAAGGCGGAGTGGGTCGCCTGGATCATGACGTCGCCGGGACGCAAGCAATCAATGGCCTTGCGATAGGCGTCGAAGCCCAGGAATCGCCGATCCGGCGGCACGTCGATTCTTTCGCCGAACTGTTCTCGAAGGGCGTTGTACGATCTCGTTTGCTTATCCTCGAAGACGTCGGCCATCGCGACGAGTTTGGTCGGGCCGGTCTTCGAGGAAAGGGCGTTTGCGGTTGCCCCGCTACCTCGCCCGCCACAGCCGACCAGCGCCAGGCGGATCGTGTTGTCTTCGCCCGCGTAAGCCCGATTGAGAGCCAGACCCGCAAGAATCGAGCCGGCCATGACTTGTCCACTCTGCGAAAGAAACTGCCGGCGGGAAGAGTTGTCCGATTCGGCCGACGAGGCGTTCGATGCATTACGCTCGATTTGTCGCTTCATGACGACTCCTTTGGAACTAGGAGTGCCTAAAGTTGATGAGAGCATTCACGCTCCGCAAATCACTTTAGGCACTTTAGTTCATTTTAGCTCACTTTAGTCACTTCTCTACGCTTTCAAGGCTTTGTTGGCACGCGTGATCGTGTCATCGACCTGTTCGGGGCTCAACATCCCTATGGTCATGGCGTGAACCAGGTTGTTCCCGAGAACGAACTTAAGCGAAGCGTCTTTGGCCTCCGGCGCCACGAGCTTGCCGGCGCCGAAAATCTTCATGCCGATAATGACCTTCCCGTTCGCACGAGCCTGCTTGAGCACCGACACCACTTCTTCGACCGTTCCGTCCATATAGGCGCTTTTGCCCACATTATTAATGCGCGACAAGATGACGTCGGTCCAGGGATGGGTCGCGGCGATTTTCAGAGCGCCGAAGTCATGACAAGAAACGCCGACCGCCCGGACCACTCCTTGTTGCTTCAGTTCGTCCAGCTCGTCGCGGACGCGTTCGTTTTCCTTCGGCCAGTCGGCATTCGTCATACAGTGCATCAGGCAGATGTCGATAACGTCCGTTTTCAATTCCCTCCGGAAGCGATTCACCTCTTCCTTCGCCCCGCCCGACGGCGAGTTCCAATAGGCCTTCCGCGTCCAGATCTTGGTCAGGAGAGTGTATTTGTCCCGCGGGACGCCCTCAAGGGCGGTTCGGACGTACTGGTGCGAGCCGTAAAGGTCGGCCATGTCCATGAAGCAAATGCCCTGGTCCAGGCTGTGACGGATCAGCTTCGTGAAGGTTTTCATGCCCAGGCGCGTATGCGCCGAAGAACGGCCCGTGCCGTTATAGCCCGTGCCCTGGGCCAGACGCGAGGTCTTGATGCCCGTGCGACCCAACGTCACGATGCCTGTGATCCCGCTTTGCTGGGCCGGCTTACTTGCCTCGGCGGCCGCCAGCCATCCGGGCCTGGCGACAACGGCCCCGACGCCGGCCAACGCTCCGGCCATGAGCTGACGACGACTGAATCCTGGTCTTGCATGTTCGAGAGAAGTCACGTGATTATGCATGGGAATAGCTCCTTTCGTCATTCGATTGTCGAATTGATGCCCCAACCTGTCTTCGTTTGCTCTCCACGGCCGGAACCTGTCAGGCCCGGCGGAAGAACCTTTGCCTTCACGGTCCCATACGACCCTCGGACCGGGCAGTTCATTTGACCACCATAATAGACTCGTTTGGCCTATACTTCAAGCCTAAATGGAGCATTGGTTCTTGTCGCACACCACCCGATCCCGTATAATCACACGCTCGATGCTCGAGCATCAAAACAACCGAGCGTTGTATTTAGATTACGTAGGTGGTAAGGCACAATATGACAGAGAAAGAAAAGGTATCCAAGTTCAGCAAGCTTCTTGAGGATGTCGAGCGGCACGTCGGACGTTGTGACGAGCTCGACCCTTGGGGTGGGATTGAGGCACGTCCGGCGTTTCTCGAGGCGTGTATGGGCGGCGCGGCTCTCGTCGCCGGATTGTTCCGAATAGACCCGGACGTGGTCGGTCAGTTCAAACGAGTTAAGGCATTGCCCGAGCTTGACGCCGACGATTTGGCGGCGCTCGAGCGGCAGAAGGTGGATAAGAGCACCGCGCGCCAGGCCGAGATTTGGGGCCAGGCGCTCGAATTGGCCACGGACCTGAAGAACGCGCGAAAGTTCTGGGGCTCTCTGACGAAATCGACCGCGAAATGGGCCAAGAAGCCGGACGAAAGGATCGACTTCAAGGAAGCGAGCCAGAAACTGGCCGGCTGCCTGCTCTATGATTTGCTCGATGCCCTGGCCGAGTACGACGCAGAAGACTATCCCTCGCTGCGATTGCAGATGATATGTACGTATTTGAAGGAGCTGC
>JARRQQ010000104.1:0-22917 GCA_037381725.1 Sedimentisphaerales bacterium | reverse complement strand
CGCCTTTCCTCGGATTCAACCACCTCGCTCTCATCGGCGTCGGGAAGGCCGACATGTCTACGTCAATCGCAACGTTGTTCGGCAAGTACGCGACCGCCAAATCGCCGCTGGCCGTCTTCGACAAGACCATCTTGTGCGGCCAATCCGAAGGCTGGTTCTTAATGAGGTCGTGCCTCGGCTCCAGCCGCCACCACTCGATGCCCGCCAGGAAGTCGTGCAGGTATTGCATCTGGAACGCACTGTCCCACTGGAGCGCCTTCTTCCAATAATCGTACTTTTCCGGATTGGTCACCCACTTCCACAACGCTCCGCTGCCCTTCGGGACCTTGGGCGGCACGTCGCCAGCACCATAGGTATAGCCCCTTGCCCCCGACAGCCAACTCCGCCACGCTAACGACCGCGCGTCCACGGCCCGCCATCCTTCCTCGCCCTTCGCGTCGTACATAGCCTCCAAGTTGACGACGGGTTTGTACGGCTCGTGACGATAGAGCTGAAGGTTCCACTCAATCGCGTGGTGGGCACACCAATCCAGATGGCCTCCATTATGCCCGGTCTGCACGCCGGCAATATCCAGATAAGGCTGGTCATAGTATTGCAGGGAGAAGGTCGGGGTGGGCTGGTTCCAGGGTGTGCCTGGATGCTGGGTGATCAGATGTACGCTTGTAGCCTCGCGTGCGGCCCGACCGACCTCGTCGGCTAAGGGCATGAAATTGCTGTCAAAGCTGGGCGAAAAAATGACGAAGTTGCCAAAGAGTCGTGCCACGATGTTCCGCGCGAACAGGCACGCTTCGGCGGCCCCCGGGTAGCGGCTAACAGGCTCCATCAAACCGACCACCAGCACGACTAAACCCGCCTCGTTGGCGCGTTGAATCTTGCCTTCGAAGGATTGCCAATAGGCCGGGTTCCACTGGGTACAGGCATCGTCAGTGAACGGCCTCTCGCCGACCCTGTCCCGATCGCCGGCCCACTTGGGCGAGGGCGCCACCTGGATAAGGGTGAAGTGCTTGGCGACGCGATCAGCGATGTATGCCTCCCATTCCTCGTCGCTGGCTTTCAGCGGCGCCGCCCAGGCGGTATCTCCGATCCACAGGAACGGGGTGCCGTCACCATAAACTAAGTAACGGCGGTCATCACTGACTTTCAAGAAACCCCGTTGATAAAGCGGATCGTCACCTTGATAGGGAGAAACCTCCACCGTCCCATGCTGGTTGTGCAGCCCCGTATTGGCGGTATCGGAACACTCTGTCTCCCATCGCCACGTGCCGGGCGATGAGAACGCGCAACGAATCCGGAAGGTGCCCCCGCCGTCCCAGAAGCCGTAGGTGCGGAGCGTTCGACCCGCGGGTCCCGTGTAGGTCACGCGCAGGGTCACGTCGGCGTAGGGATTGGCGTAATCGCGTGTGCTGGTCAGGGCATGCTCCCATCGCTGCCAAGTATGCAAGTTCGGCTCAGCGGCAACCGACACCGACTCGGTGATCATCAGCGCGCAAACCCACACCTGTAAACGCGAGGTCCGTGACTTCGATGGTGTTTTCATGTCATCTCGATCCAGATTGATGAAACAAATCTCGAACGGGGGCGAAGGTCTGGCTCTGCGGACGCTTGTCCAGGCAGTACGTCACGACACCATCGCATTTACCGTCTCGCCAGGCTTGCAGGGACACGCGAAGATATTCGGCCACACGCTCGGGTGTGGCCGGGTCGCCGTGACGCTGGCGAAACTCTCCCTGGTCGCCCGCCGTCATAGAGATAAACGGAATATGAAAACGCAACTGGCCAGCTTCGGGTATCTCACCAAAGCCGGTCTCAAACGCTCCCTGTCGACCCACGTGCCACTTGGCCGGCTCAGCAAAGTTGACGCCGAATTGCAAGCCATCCACGTGCAATTCGCTCAAGCGCCAGTGCACGCCAAAGTTGCTTACTCCCTTCTTATCCAGAAGTCGAAACGCTACCGTGACGTCAGTCTTCCCACGCACGAGGTCAGTGACATCCACGCTAATCTTGCTCCGCGCCCGCGAGCCGCCCGCCACGTCCTCCTCCCAGACGACCGTTCCATCCACGAGCAACTGTTTGAAATGGTAGCCGGAGGTCCGTCCCGTGAAGTCATCGCGTTCACGGAAGGCGATAACGTACCGGTCGGCGGGCAGCACTTTGGCAGACTGGCTGACCATGACGAAGTCGCCCACCTTTGATCGCGTGTTTCCGGGATAGACTAATTCGCTGAGTGGAGCAATGACGGCGTCATTGAGGATAGCCCACGTCCGCTCGATCTCCTCGCGGTCCTGCAAATAGGCCACTACGACGCCATCGATCACTTCCCCGTAATCCTCAGTGAATTTGGGCTGGATCTCATTGAAATACATCAAGGGCAGAAAAGCCAATCGCGGGTTGATGCGTTTGGCCCGCGTCTGCATCTCGTGCAGATAGGCCGGCGTGAAGAACTTACGGTTCGCATAGAAGTCGTCGATTACCCAGGCGGTCAAATTCGTGTGCTGGAGCGACAGCCGCGCGATCTCCTCGGCCCAGCGTTGGTAGTCCAGGCGGAACGGTTCGGAATAGCGGGTGCTGTGTCGTGGCGGACTTTCCGAAGGCGGCACCAGGTACACCCAGACGTCGATATCCGCTTCAGCCGCCTTCGGTAGAAACAGCTTCAAGTCCTCCCAATCCGTCGCCGCGTGCCAGATGAGCCAATAGTACGCGGTAACACCCAATTCCTTGAGCCGCGTGACCATCGCATCGACATCCACGCGTGCATCCGGCCGGCGGAGCTCGGAATCGTAGTCTGCCAAGTGCTTGCGGAAAAGCTCCGGAGCCGACCCCCGCACCGGCGCATTCCCTTTGGCAATCCCACAAACAGTCAGGGCCACCAGCGTCACCAAACACACGGTCATCTGTTTAAGTATCTTCATTGATATTGAGCTTCCGTCTTGATGGTCGTTATCAGGGGCTTGCCGTTCACCGTTCCGCCGAGCATGCCTGTCGGATTGAAGCGGACTTGCCAGCGTTGCCCGATGTTGACGCCCGCCGGAGTTGCAAACTGCAGTGAGGCGGGCTGGTGGACGCCTACGTCGGTCACTTCGAACACGTGCAGAAACAGAGTTCGTGACCCGCCCTGTGGATCAGCCACCTCGATCCGCCAGGGACATATCGGCGGCCTCAGCCTTCTTTTGGTCATGTGGTTGTACTGGGCCGTGGGTTCGAGTGGATGGCCCCAAGCCTCCTTACCCGGGCCGCCTCGCAGAGCAATCTCTGCCTTTTGCGGCAACAAGGTGCGCAGAAACATACGCGACCGGCCGTGCGAGAGCACTTTTCCGCCGCCATCAGCTTCAGGCTGACTGAGCCACGTCAGGAAATCTCCTCGTCGCTGGGGCTTGTCGGGAACGTGGAGAAAGAAATGGCGGGCAAAATCGGGACGCGTCGCCTCCACCCGGTCAAAGACGACGAAGTACTCCGGTTCGCCGCGCAAGTAAAGGAACTGCCGTGTCACTTCCCGAGCCTTGGCGGCGTTGTAGCCCTTGGTGACGTCAGCGGCCGCGTAGGTATATTCGGCGTTGTGCTCGAAGGCGACGATATGACCCCGCTCGCGGGGCAAGCCGTAACTCTCATAGACGTGTCGCAGAAGGCCGCCATCGTTTTCGTTCTTCCTGTCCCGCCGAAACTTCTCGTTGGGGTCGAAGATTGTCACAATGTTGAAGATCAGCGAGCCGCCGGCATAGTAGTCCGAGTCATTGTGTCCCTGGCCGCCCTGACGGGAGACGAGCGCCCCGCGCTTGCAGATCAGGAAGTGACCTTCGTCGTCGCGCGAGTGGCCGGCGAATTGCGGGCCGCAACCAAAGAAGGCCCACGTTGCGTTCGGATCGTTCCAGGCGCTGCGCATGTACACGTGGCCCGCGCCGGGAAAGAGATAGCCTAACGGAAGCGAATCGGGGGACGTCGCCGGGATCGAGGGATCGTAACAAGCCACGCGCTGCCATCGCTCGCGCAACCAGTCGCGGCCACGATCTGAGAACCACTGCGACAGACTGTCATAGAGCATCGGGGCGGCGCGGGCGAACGCGGCCGGACGGGAGCCATTCCCATCGTCGATCCACGCCGTGCGGTCATTGTGGGGCATCATCGTGTAGGCCACCCATCGCGGCTCTTCAACCGGATAGCCCCAGGGCTTGATCTTCTTGAGCAGGTCGATGCCCGTTGCCGTACGCCATGCGTGAAAAGCATATGGAATCACTGTAACCGGCCCGTAAGAACCGTGGCCATAGGATTCCGACCAGACCCCGCCCATCCTGTTGAACGCGGGGACGCACTCGGCCGGTACGCGCTTGGCCCACGAGTCCAGAAAGCTCTTCGCATCCGCCTCATACTTTGTGGATGCGCCGCTGATCGCCAGCGCGATGAAGACTTTTTGCGTGAGCGCATCGCGGCAATTCATGATGTTTTGATGGATCGGTCCCCAGGTCTGGTTGTATTCCCAGTGGCCCCACTTGAGCAGGATTCGAGGCTCGTTGGTGAAAAAGCGGAGCCAAGTGCCGAGGGCGTCGCCGAAGCGCACTCGCTGCTCGCGCGTCAAGGCGTCGTAAATCCAGTCATAGGCGATGGCATGGTAGCCGAAGTGACTGCCCCGAGGGTTTGAGATGATCGTGCCGTCCCCCCATTGCTTGATAATCACGTCGGCGTACCGGCGGGCGTCGCCCCCTCTTTGCCGTTCGACCAGGTACGCGAGGCCGCAGTTCATCAGGTCCTCGGGAATCGACCATTGGTTGGTGATGTACTGGATGCCGCCTCGTCGCACGGCCTCGTCGGCACGCTGCTTGACCACGCGATAATCCTCGGCCAGCGGACCATCGCACTCCTGCGCCAGCTCTTTCACGTCCTCGATGAACAGCCTTGGATGATCCGCTTTGACCTGATACGCGGTCTCGCCAAACGAAACACCAAAGAGGAAGGCGACAACAAGCATCGTCACAGACATAACACCCAATCGATCCATGTGAATATCACTCCATTCCCATGCGTGGCACCAGGGGTCGTCGAAATACACGTCTTAAAACATGATGCCACAGATTGGATGATTATGCAAGTGTCCCATCGAGAGCCGTTACCTCGTCTCGATAGTTCGTCCCCTCGCCTATTGGATGCCAGCGTCGGCCTTTCTTTCAACTCAGCGGCAAGTCATGCCTTGGATTGGAAAACAGGATTCAGCGGTCCGGCCGTCTGTTTGGCTGTTTCCAACTCCCGCGTCGAGAGCGGCTTGAAACTCATGGCCAGATCCAAAGCCATGCGAAACAACGACTCTTCGCCCGGCGGTATGGCTGCTGTCACAGGCTGGCTGAGGGTGAAATACAGTCCCAACTTCGCCTCGTCCCGTTGAGTAAGAGGTTGGTACCAGCACTTCGGATATTTCTTGCGTGACGGATCATTCTGGGGCCATCGCTGTCGCGCCAGGGCCTTCAAGGCCAATATGGCCAGCCCCTTGGATTTTGCCGTAGCAATGACCCTCGGCCCGAACTCACCCTTGAAGAACGTGGCAAAATTCACGGGAAAAAGTATCGAATCGAAGTCGTAGCGTTCCATCGCCGCCAGAGCCGCCTCCTCGGAATGCGCGGAAAAGCCCAGATAACGAACCTGTCCCTGTTTCTTCGCTTCGACGAATACTTCCATCGCTCCACCTTTGGCAAAAGCAACGTCCACGTCCTTCTTGACGTCCGTAATGGCGTGAAGCTGATAGAGATCAAGGTGATCCGTGCGAAGCCGCTTGAGCGATTCTCTCAACTCTTCCGAAGCCCCTTCCCGCCGGCGCTCGGTTGTCTTACACGCGAGAAATACCTTCTTGCGGTAAGGCTCCAGTGCCGGACCGAGTTTCAACTCCGCGTCACCATAGGTCGGAGCCACATCGAAGTAGTTCACCCCTCTCTCAAAAGCTTCGGCGACCACACGATTGGCATGTTGCTGCTCAGCGTCCTTCACCACAATCCCTCCGAGACCGATAATCGACAACTTCACGCCAGTTTGACCATACTCTCTTCGTGGCAAAGTTGCGGGATTTCCCGATTCGGAATCGCGCTGCAATTCACCCGCCGCTGTCAGCGCGGCATCATCTAACATCCTGCTCGCTGCTATCGTACCTGCGGCAATTGTGCTCTTCTTGAGAAATTCCCTGCGTTCCATATGTCAGCCCCCTACAAGCCGTTATTGCGTCTTATCTTGCTTTCAAACCCAAAGCACTGACCTGCTTGATTATACACCAAAGAGAAGCCTTCGCAGAAGAACAAAATCGCATCGAGCGAGGCAAGAGGGTTCGAGACCTCGGATTCGGCCCAGCTTGCCGATTCTTGCCTTGCACGCGAATGCTGGACCCAGAGGAACGAGTTGTTTATTGGACACGGTTCGGCTGATCTTCACTTGATCTACTAAGTCGTTTTGTAGCAACTATTAATCCTTATGGTGCAAGGACTTACAAACGCCCTATTCGGCCTTCGAATCCGAAGGTTGCAGGTTCGAGTCCTGCCGGGCGCGTTCTTGTAAATGCTTTTTTATCGGGGATTTACGTCTTCGTGAGTCAATTTGCCGACCGATTCTTACCCCCCAAAATGCCCATCGGTGTCGTTCTGGCGTCAGTTTTCCTGTACTTCGGCCAGAACGCTATTCAACAGATGGTGTGTAGGCAGCAGGTTTTCCGACCTCACAGTCAGGTAGTACGGCCTCGTCGTCTTTATGTCTGAATGTCCCGCAGGCTGCTGAACTACCTGCATAGGCAATTATTTCGCCCAATTGGTGATAGCAGAACGGCGAAGATCATGCAGCGTGCACATAGCCACACCTGCTCGACGCCGAATCCTGTGGAAGCTCGTTCTCAAATCATTGATAATCTCAAACTGCAAATTCCACTTTCCTTCTCTCCGGCGTTGGTTGATTCTCTCCACGCGCTTGGGGGAGATAAAGACATAGGGGTGACTCTCTTCTGCCTCCGCCTGCATGCTGGCCAGCAATAAGCCGATTCTTTCAGACATCGGGACAACCCGGTTCCTGTGGTTCTTAGGTTCCCAAACCAGAAATTCTTCAGATCCTGTCTTGGCCTGAACACAGACACAATGACTCTCAGAATCAATAGATGCCCACGTCAGGTTCAAGATCTCATTGCGTCCACAAGTACAACGGCCTGTCCCACCTCATCGGTCAACACCTCATTGATGTGGGAAATGAGGTGATGTTCATAGCTTCCCAGAAGGCGTATGTCTATCTGAGACAATATTTCGACCCACGTGTCCGTGAGATCTTCAGCCTTTGCCTCATGCATGAAATATAGACAATTATGCTGCATGAGAACCGTCGCCACAGACCTCGTCAATTTCTTGCGTTGCTACCCTGAGACAGCCAATCTCCTGTGCGAATCTTTCAACTCCTTCGCCCCGGACCGGGTTATTTCGGAATTCGAGAGATTCTCTGGGCCTGACGCGCATTGAATTGTAGATGCCGTTTGCAGGATTTCATTCAGATTTGTGCTAATCTTCTTCACACAAGACTGATACTGCCTTAAGTCAAAGAAGGCTGCAGTGAGCGCCGGCTCCTTCAAGAGCCTGGAAACCGAACGCCTACCCGTGAGCGAAGAGATAGCCACCCCCGTCACAAGCGGTGGCATTATAGTGTCTTATCTACTTTATACGACACCTGCGTTCTACAGCCTTGCCGCATCCCCGACAGATTGTGAAGCCCACCGGCAGCAAAAGGGCATCAGGACAGTTCTACTGGTTTACAGAGACATGCTTTTCTATTGGCAACACGGCCGCACGTTTTGCAAACAAATTTGGGTTCCTTCACAAGCTTGGCGAATTGTTTCGTCTTCTTTGAATGGAACCCGTCTTTCACCAGTTTGCACATTTTCCTGGCCACAGTTAACCTCCTCTTCTGGACCTGCTTTTGAGCGGCTTATACCTCAAAGGCGATCGCTGATTATTCCGGACTCCTTCACATACGACGCGGTAAAGGTCTTCCTGGGCGCGCATCTTGGCCCCTTTACTCACCTTCAAGGTATAGGTCCCATCGGACTGGAGGGTTTCCGACTGCGTGTTGTCCATGAAATAGATGTTGAGTATATCGATCAGGCGCCTTTTTAACCTGTTATCCTTGATGGGGCAAAGCAGTTCCAGCCTTCGGTCCAGGTTCCTCCGCATCCAGTCGGCACTGCTCAAATATACCTCTTCGTGCCCTCCGTTACGGAAATAGAATATCCGGGCATGTTCGAGATATCTGTCAACAATGGAACACACTTCTATATTGTCGGAAACGCCGGTCACGCCCGGTCTCAGGCAGCAGATGCCACGCACGTTAAGCAGAACCTTCACTCCGGCCTGACCGGCACGATACAAGGCCTGGCAGATTCCCTTGTCTTGGAGCGAATTGACCTTTGCCATGATGAGGCCAGGTTGATCGGCGCTACTCGCCTGGACCTCTCGCTCTATAAGGTCGAGAAATCTCTGCCTCATATCGGTTGGGGCGATAGTCAGCTCCCGCCAGCCAACGGTTTCCGACATGCCGGTCAGGAGATTGAAAAAGGCGGTAACGTCCAGCACGATGGACTTATCGCAAGTGAATAAGCCAATATCAGAGTAGAGCTTCGCAGTCTTGTCGTTGTAATTGCCGGTGGCTAGGTGAACGTACCGGCGAATCCGCACCCGTTCACGGCGGACGATGAGCAGGGCTTTCGCATGTGTTTTCAGGTTAGCAATTCCATGAATCACATGACAACCGGCATCTTCGAGCTGCTTGGCCCAGTTGACGTTTTGCGTTTCGTCGAAGCGGGCTTTGAGCTCAACCAGTACGATGACCTCTTTGCCGTTTCGGGCCGCTTTGGCCAGCGCCTTGATGATCGCCGAATCGCTGCTTGTTCGATACAGAGTCTGTTTGATGGCAATAACGTCGGGGTCTTCCGCAGCGGATTCGACCAGATCCACCACCGGCTCGAAGCTTTCATACGGGTGAAAAAGCAGGACGTCTTTTTCCCTGATGGTCTGCCACACATTTTCGCTATTCCACAGGTCAATGGGCCGTTGTGGGGGCCACTCCGGGTACTTCAGGTTCGCAATAGGTCCCACCGTCGTCAATTGATGCAGACAGGTTGCATCGAGCAATAGAGCAATCTCATAAACGTCATCGAAATTAAGCTCGAGCCAGTCGATGAGCCAGGTTTTGGTAGACGCGTCGATCGTATCGCTTATCTCCAGTCTTATGGCCGCCCCACGCCTTCGTTCTATCATGGCTCTTTCAATAGTCTCCAGGAGGTCGGCGGCCTCGTCTTCCTGAATGCTGACGTCGGCGTCGCGCGTGATTCGGAAGTAGCTCACACCGGTGATATGACTCGCCGGACAAAGGAGTTCCACATTGTCGGCAATGACGTCTTCCAGAGGTACGAGACAGAAGTCCTTTTCGCTGGGCATTCTGACAAAACGTTGCAACAAATGCGGAACGGGTACCGCGATGATCCGCTTCTCGGGCTGGTTGTCCGACCCTTTCGCCACGACCGTGATGACCACGTTGAGTTGTCTACCTGGCAAGATAGGCGGCGGATCAAGCTTGCTCATGGCCAACGGGGTCAAGACGGGCATGATCTCATTTTGAAAGTACTCCCGGAGGAAGACCCGTTGCTGTTGACTCCATTGACCCTGTCTGAGCAGAAAGACGCCCCGCTCGGACACTTCTGCCAGCGCCTCCCTGATCGCTTCACCTTGTCTGGCAACCATCTCGTGAACCGCCAGGCTGATGTTCTTCAACTGCTGATTCGGCGTCAGACCACTTATGTCGCGTCTTCTCAAGCCGGCGGACTTCTGCTGCATTAGCCCCGCGACTCTAATCATGAAAAACTCATCGAGATTGGAACTGACAATGGCGAGAAATTTCAGCCTTTCGGCCAGTGGGACATCCTTCCGGGTCCCCTGTTTGAGGACTCTTTCATTGAACTTCAGCCAACTTAGCTCGCGGTTGATATAGAGTTCTTGAGAATCGAGATTCTTGTTCCTCATAACGGTTCATTCCAAACGGACTCTCAGGCCGTAAATTTCCTCGAAGAGGTCTGCCTTCATGGCGAGCGCCCGCCTCTCCAAAGTCAGGTCGCCACAACCAAAAGTGGTAATGACAAATTCGTCATTCTCTATGATGCACGTGAAGTTTTTTATATCCTGCGTGCGATTGGCGTCGAGAGCGTCGGCAACTCGTAGAATGGCGGCCAGCTTGTTGATGATCATTCTCTCTTCCCGGCTGAGTCTGGCGTATTCCACGTGAGAGGGCTTGGGCTTGCTTCTGCGATGGTAACGGGCAATGTGCGCTACGATTGCCAGCTCTCTGGGATCGAATCCGAATACCTCGGCGTTGGCGATAATATAGTAACTGTGTTTATGGTGAGCCCGGCTGTCGATAAACAGGCCGACCTCATGCAATATCGCCGCGGCCTGAAGAAGGATCTTATGCTCGATATTGAACCATTGCTGCTTTTTCAGCTCGTCGTAAAGACGTTCGGAGAGCACGCAGACGTGATTGGCATGGCCCATGTCCACGTGATACTTCACGGCGACGGCTCTGGCGGAATTCAGAACGTGCATCGAATCGGATTCTGATTCTTTGCCCGAGACAGTGCACGCCAGATCATAAAGCAGACCATCGCGCATCGACACCTCGGAGACCGCCATCTCTTCAGCGGACGTGGCCTGCAACAGCGCTTGGTAAACCATCAGCGCCGGTGTAAGGGTCTCCGCCTCTATGAACGGTATCTTCAAAGACCTTGCCAGATGGTCGGCCGAGTATTTTTCATATTGGGTTATCAGAGATTTCAATTGTTTGGGTCGGATGTCTACGAGCCCGGGGATCTCACCGGTTTTGCCGACCTGTCGGGCCGCCCAGCGAACGTCGCCGCCGAGCGCGATGAAGGTCCGGATTCTCTTCAGGGGAAGCAACCCGGTGATCGCCGACACGGCACTTTTGATCTGCTGCTCAATCATACTCGCCGCTTGTTCCACCGGCTCAGAGCTCGTTTCGAGAACTTCCTGCAATCGTATCGAGCCGAGAGCAAGCGATTGAGTCGCCTCTATTTCACCCTTTTTGAGAAGGCTGAGAATCGTTCCGCCGCCGCCGACCTCCACGACAATGGCCTGCCTTCGCGCGAGGAATTTCCTGCCGACAGTTTCACGGACGGCGGAGATGTTCAGGCGGTTCTCCTCTGCAGCGCTGATCGCCCTGACGTCAAGCCCGGTAGCGACAAAAACACGATCGAGAAAAGCGTCGGTATTGGAGGCTTCGCGAACGGCGCTGGTCGCCACGGCCCGAATCTGCTCTACGTCGTAGGTCCGAAGGACTTCCTGGAAGTTCCGCAAGACGAGAACGGCGGCACGTATCGTCTGCGCGCTGAGGCGGCCTTTTCGAAAGGTGTCCTGGCCCAACCGAAGGGCTTGTTGAAGCCTCTCCAGGATTTCAAACGTGCCATCGACGAAGACCTGGGCGACAACCATCCGGATGGAATTGGAGCCGATGTCGATGGCCGCGACGGCTTTGGCCGGGACGTCATTCTTGCCTATTGGATCTGCTTGTGACATACCTTGTTCCGATCACCTAATTATAGCCGGGTACATGCTCGGGCTTTTTTATGTCATTGCAAGGAGCGCAACGACGAAGCAATCTCAGTCTCTGGCATAGGAGATTGCTTCGCTGCGCTCGCAATGACATGCACGCATTCTCTATTTTTGTTCAGATAAATGCAAATCGAATCTTCCTACCCAAAACCTGCTCGAGCAGGTCGGATTTGCTTGAAGCCGCCTCCATCTCGAAAGGCGATGGGGACGATGCCTTGCATCTGACCAGGAGATCCTTTCCGCTCGTATTACATTTCAATGTCTTAACTGCGCTGGTATGAGTTCTGTCAAGCCCATCTGCAACCCGCAATATTCCCGCTAGAAAGCGTGTCCTCTGCTTGTCTTCGTTCGACAACTGCGAAAAAATCGGATGCGAGTCTTTCGGCAGTGCCTTGCGGTGATAACGGGCGATCAGAGCTACCATCCTCCGCTGTTCGTCCGCAAAAGGGAGTGTCCGAGAAGCGAGGATAAGCCTCATGGCCGTCTTATGATGACCCTTTTGGCCCTGCATCCAGCCGATGTCATGAAGCAAGCCGGCGCAATTCAGGAGAAACCGGTCCTCCTCTGTCAGCTTGTGAAGAGGGTTCAGCTCATCGAAGAGTCTCAGAGCTAGCCGGGTAACATGCTCAGTGTGCTGTTTTTCATAATGACAATTCCGGGCCATTCGCCTGACCTCTCGAAGAGCACTTTGAGAACTTGATCCGGGCGCCTTGGGGGCGTCCGGTTTGAGGTAGTCCTTGATATCGATTCCGTACTCGAGCTTGACCATCTTTCTGAGAGCACCGGACAGATTCGCCTCTTGCACGCCTTTCACAACCCTGAACACATCATACTGTATTTTTCGTTCCGTGACCTTGATCTTGTCTTGTGATAAATCCAGCAATGCGTATGAGGCTCTCAGATCGTTCTTTACCGGCAAACCAACGCTTCCCGGATTAATGAACCATTGATCTCCGATCTTGCGATTCATAAACCGATGTGTGTGTCCCATCACAATGAGGTCTGTGCCGGCGGTTTTACCGAGCTCAATCAGCCGCCTCCGCGGTGTCTCCGGCAACACGGGCTCCTCGATGCACTGCGGACTGCCATGCGTCAAGAGGATTCTGAATTTGCCTCTCTTGAGTCGGATACTCTCGGACAACGAGCGGAGATATTTTCGGCTCGACGGATCAAGGTGTCGGCTGTTCCATTCAAAGGCGTCGAATTTCGGTCGTCTTTTGGACTTCTTCCATTCGTTCTTTTTCTGCTTAAAGGCAATCACCTTCTGATCGTAGTTGCCGACGATACTCGCTGACGCCCTTCTTCGAACCAACGCTATGCACTCGTTCGGAAACGGTGCATAACCGACCAAATCTCCAAGGCACCAGATTTGCCCGGCCGTGGCGCGGCCCGCATCTTCGAGGACAGCCTCTAACGCGGGCAGATTGCCGTGTATGTCACTTATCAGGGCAATGATCATCAGGACCTCCGCGCATCAAGCTGTAGGATTCATTTCAGAATCCTGATCTTCTTCGAGACGGGCGTCGATGATCGCCCGCAGCTTGTCCCATAGACCTTCTTCACCGATCCTGTTCCAGTCCTCCGCGAACTCGCCAAAGAGCCTATCCCGCCGTTCCGCACATTTACTTTTGAGATAATCCAGTCCCTTTCGTATGGATGCAAAAGACCGGGCGTGACCGTAATATTCGACCGTCCTTTGCTTTTCCTCGTTGATAAACTGATCGAGATAGTCTCCCCAGACGTCGGAATCGTGGACGTCACCAAGGCAGGTCTGGGCCTTCTTGAGAACCTTTATGATCTCTTTAAGTTCGCCGTCGAAGGCCATATCGCAGATTTCTAGCGTGTATCTCAGCCTTTTAGCCGAGATTCTCATCTGGTGATGTCCCTTCTTGTCCGAAGGGTCGCTCAAAGTGTTTTGATGGGACAATAGCTCCTCGAGTTGCCCGGCCACCTGTTCCCTAATATGCCGGACGACGATCTGACTCAGCAACGGGACGTCTTCACCTCTGAAACTAAAGAGTACCTTTTCAATCTCCCCGTGCATATCGGCCAGCACCCCGCTGGCGTCGAAGCCGTCGATACTTTCAACGACTTTCGGCTGGATTTTCTCGCGTCCCTGCCTCAATCGCAGCAAGAGACGGTTTATGCCCGTCTTGAACGGTTTTTGCGCTTTGTCGAGATTCGACAGGAAATCTTTGATGAATTCTATCTGGACGTCTCGATCCCTCGCCTGACCCAGCTTTTTGGTCACCTTTTTGATCTGGCTGACCCATTTCTTCATTTTTTTGGCCGGGAAGCATCCATCGAAGAACCGCAGCCCCGCCCGCATCCGCCGGGAGGCCACCCGCGAATGGTGCACGCATTCGATATCATCGGCAAGACGAGCGCCAGCCAGCTCTTTCTGAAGCTTCTCAAGCTGGTTGTGCAAGTACTTACACGCAAGGAGTTGGAGACTATCGTCAATCATTACATTCCTGACCCTATATCCGGCACGACTTCAAGCACAATAAGGATTCTGCCCAAAATTGCAAGGAGTGTTTTCGAAAAGGGACAAGGGTCAAGGCAGGAGGTCTTCGGGCCATTTTTCGCAAGAGGACCCACTCTCTCCGCCCAATATTGCTACAAGACCGAGGAGCATTCTCCCGGCGTGGGCGATTGGATAATAACATGACAAGAAAGGTGAGAATGTCATTGAGAGCGAAGCAGAGTAATCTCAACACTCTATACAACTGCCCGTTTTGGATTGCCGCGGCTGTCTTCGATGGCCTTGCAACGACAAGTCCCTTCTCTGAGCGTTGGCATCGCGCTAGTACGGTGCGTCAGTATAGCCCAGATCGTCCGGTGATTCAATCCCGTTGGAGGGGAGAACAGACTCCGATTGCTCGATGATGACAACCTTTCGGTTGAGGACATCTTCGAGCAAGTCGGCTTTGCCGATGGCCTTTTGGGGATCAAAGGAGCCTTCACTCTCGGGGCATACAATGACGTTTTCTTCGGTGATTTGGCAGGATAGGTCGCTTACGGAGTTACGGTGGTTTCCGTCGAGACCGTCGGCGAAACGGAGTATGGCCGCCAGCTTCCTGACATAATATCTGGATTCGGAATCAAGCTTGCCGTAGTATCTGTGACTCCGGTTTGGATGGGCGCCTCGGTGATAACGCGCGATAAGCCCGATAGTGATTCTCTCTCTTTTGTTAAATGGCAGGTTCGCAGATTTAATGATAATGTCCCGCGATCTTTTATTGTGCTCTTTACTGGAGATGACTTTTCCAACGTCGTGCAGCAAAGCTGCGATCTGCAGCCAGATGCGCTCGGTGTTCCCCATGTGATGAATGCTTTGAAGCTCGTCGAAAAGCATACAGCACAGCCGGCAGACCTGGATCGAATGTCGGCGTCCATGTCTGACGGAAAGGCCGAACTGAATGACACTCTGCAGCAAATCTCTATGGCTCAGTTTCTTCATATTGCTTGCCGGCTCATCGGCAAAATCCGGATGACACTTATGTTAAAACTTTGCCCGATAATATCTTTCTACGTGCTTTATCGTCCTAGGGCGACTAGAGACTTGAATGAAAGGCTTCAATTGGGTATTCTATACGCGACATTGTTATCGGTGGATTGAGTTTGGGGTGCCCTTATGCCATCCGAATCGAAAACGAACTGCATCGGAATTCTTACGTCAGGTGGCGATTGTCCTGGTCTCAATGCGGCTATTCGCGCCGTCACCAAAGCCGCTATTAACGAATACAACATGGCGGTCATCGGGATTATGGACGGTTTTCGCGGCCTCGTGGAGAATCGGACCATCCATCTCGACGTCAAGCAGGTCAGCGGTATTTTGACAACCGGTGGAACGATTCTGGGCACGAGCCGAGACAAAGTTCACAAAATGCTCATGGGCGGCAAGGTAAGAGATATGACCGAGGTCGCTGTCGAAAATGTACATCGCAACCATATTGACTGTCTCGTATGTCTCGGCGGCGGCGGTGCGCAGAAAAACGCCCTTCGTCTGCATGAAGACAGCCCTACAGATCGCTACCGACGCCATCGACCGTCTTCATACGACGGCCACAAGTCATCATCGGGTGATTGTGTGTGAAATCATGGGACACAAAACGGGCTGGCTGACTTTGAGTGCCGGGATCGCCGGCGGTGCCGATGCTATATTGATCCCCGAGATACCGTACGACATCAACGTCGTTGTCAGGTATCTTCAAGAGCGGCGACGCCGCGGGAGCCGTTTCTCGATCATCGCCTTGGCTGAAGGGGCCGTTTCGGTTGAAGACATCCGATCTCAGTCGGATGAGGCTCAGAATCCGAAGATTTCCAAAAAGAAAAAGAAAGCTACGGCCTTGAGCAACTCGGCTGAAGTTCCTGCTCGATCGACAACGGGCGAAGCCAATGACCCCGATGACCGCCATTTCGTGAGAGAGCCGATTTCCAGCCGTCTGGCTCGTAGGCTTCAGGAAATGACCGGCATTGAGGCGCGTGTGACGTCGCTCGGCCACGTCCAGCGTGGGGGGATTCCATCGGCTTTCGACCGGTGGTTGTGCACGCGGCTCGGAACGAAAGCCGCACAATTGCTTGCCCAGGGCGTTTACAACGTCATGGTAGGTTACGACTCCGGAATATGCAAGCCGGTGCCCCTGGAGAAGGTTGCGGGCAAAAGAAAGACCGTGCCGAGCGACCATCCCATGGTCGTCTCGGCCCGGCTCGTCGGGACGTGCCTGGGTGACAAATCCCCGTTCGACCGCAAATAGACTATTGCCGCCCGAAGACAGCGGGTTCTTCACTACACATCAGCAAAAAACCCCGCCGAGTATTACTTCATGGGTAACGGCACCGGCATCGTGACCTGCAGATGGGGGCATTTCCCCATCTTCCGACGTGGCCATCAGTATGATTCTGACGGAATGCTCACAAATCCCCAACGGTCGTTTTGTAGAATTGTGGGCGTGTTCTTCTATCCGTGGTACGAAAATCCCAATACGAGCGGCCCCTGGGAAAACTGGCGCAGGCGGAGGATAAGGTAGCTTACTGTAAAGGTTTCAATTTCTTCTGCACTCGGCGCCACGGCGGAGACCCGAGCATCGTCAATCAGGCCAGAGAAGCGAACGGCCACTCGCAGTGGAGAAGAGCTTTCTCTTCATTGTCCAGGATCATCTGATCGGCAAGGGAATGTAGTTTTGCCTGATTCGTTTTCTACTGCTTTTGCCAAACGATATGGTTGCGATCAGTCGAAACCAGCTTCGGTCTACTGCGATTGGGCAGAGCGTTTGAGCTTTTCTTCGAGCTTCTTTATGAGGGGATCGTTAGGATCTGTGAGCGGCGGTATAGGCGATGCTGGAGGAACTTGTGTGACGGTTCTCGGTGTAATCATTATTAACTAATTAATTTCATCGGTGATCTTACTTTTGTTGTGAAAGAGTTTGCCGACAAGAGGCAAGTTGCCTAATAGAACAGGACGCTATCAGTCGAGTTTGGTACGATGTACAAATACTATTTAATAACATATTCAGAAAAGTACTCTGGCAAAATGCCTTCTTTGTCCAATTGGATCGCCGCTTCCATGGTTGTGATAGAACGGTATTGTGACCACGACAGAAGGAAGATACCAGTCTCCGCATCATGAATGATCTTTGCAGCTAAATCTGGATGCTCCTGAGTAACGAGCAAATGCGCATGCTCTTTGGTATAAACACGAGTAAATCGATTCTCCCAAACAGTTGCCGTGATCGGCCTTTTGCTTGCCGGATCCAGAAGTGTTCTTCTTAACATAACCTTTGTTTCAATCCAAATAGCGTTAACCACTTGGGAATCATTACGAATGCAGATTTCAACATCGATAAGTGGCACATCTGATGATGTTGTGGACTTGACTTCTGTCACCTCATATTTCGAAAGAGTTGAGACGACATTATTGCGAACATCTTTTTCGATAGCCTTGCACTTTGCTTCGCTGAATACCTTGCGGCCATAAAGAAGTGTCGCATCTTCTACGTTTATGCTGTACGTCACTTTGGATAATAAGCCTATAGCATAGTAATTCTGCAAATAGGCCCTCATCTCACTACAGGTAGCTTCTGTCATATCCCCCCATTGAAGGAGACGTGCTTTGGCGTTGATGTCTTTAGTTAAGTCATAGGTATCGTCGTAATCGTCTGCAAACTTCCTGGCATCAAATCCCATACAGGTGGACGTCAGGATCAGAAGCACCAAAATGGTCGTGTTTCTCATTTTAACTCTCCTAATAAAGTTGAATTCTATATCCCATATTGAGGCTGATCATCTTCAGCCTCTGCTTCATCAGTCAGCTTGGTAGACAAGATAAACACCCATCAAATCATCTCGTATTTCGCCAGTGCAGATGGCCAATCCTACATACCCACCCAAGGCGGATGGACTACTAAAAATGACCTTGTTGCCGTATTGACGATTATCAAGTGACAAAGGTTTCCACCATGCCATAGGTTCGCTGGATAGCTCTAAAGCTTTTTCTACTTGGCGTATGGCGAAGGGATTTTGCCCAAGTTCAGACGCATCGGGAAGTTTTTCAGACATGTCCATAAGAGATAGAAAATCCGTCCTATGTATCTCAAAGTAACCATAGCAGAATACAACGCCTAATTCTAAACTCACGGAATGATATTTACAATTCCTAGCGGATTTTGGCAAGTTCACATCAATTATATGCTCTATCATCTCTTTTGCAGTTCTGTCATCGGCAGGCGGTTCTTTTGTCTCTTTGCCGTTTTGTTCTACCTCGTCGAGGGTCTTTGGACTAATATATTTCATGGTTTCTTTCTGTCGGCGTTTTGCTTGTACCTCTAATTCTTCATGAGTGAACTTTCGAATCTTGAACTCGACTTCGACGGTCTGGCCTTCTGCCACATTGACCCAGTGGTTCCGAGAACTGGCAATTGCTTTATCTCTACCCCACTCGCCCATCGCTCGTAAGTAGATATAGTTACGACCGGGCGCAACGCGGATGCGAAAGGAACCGTCGTCGCGAATGTCTGAGGTTTCCACTGCCGCTCCGCTCTTTGGTCGAGATGGACCATAAATGGCTACGTCCGAATACTCGCCGGGCTTGATTGGTTTGCCAGTCGCTTCGTCGATGACCCGGCCAACAATAAATCCGCCCTCGACCAGAACCAAGTCCGGGGCTGCTTCCGTCTGGCCCGCTGTGGCTTCGAAAGAATCTAAAGCCACAACGGTTAGATTTTCCGCTTCCGCCCACACGTTGTACTTCGCGCCGCACAAGGATTCAAGCCGGTACCGGCCTTGTTCGTCTGTCACTGTTTCTGCCCAGCCCGCCATCCATCCGCCCGCGGTCGGGATATGCTCAACTCCCTGGGCCTGAACCATAACGCCGGCGGCAGGCTTACCTGTTGCGCCGTACAGAACCCGGCCTGTAATGGTTGCTCCCGGTTGCACTTCGATCTTTGCGGGCGCTGCGGGTTTGACGTGAACGATACACTCGGCAAAACTCCGGTGCGATACAGATAATTGAATCCTCGTCCCTTCGGGGACGCCGGAGATATGAAAAGAGCCATCACTGTCCGTCGTGGCGGACCACCCGGGTAATGGCTGGCGAATGAAGAAAAAGTGATTGTCCGCCCACAGTGTTTCTTCGGTCGCCGGGCCCGAGATAATCCCGCGCACCCAAACTTGTGCGTCAGCGACAGGCTTGGAATCCTCAGTAACAACGGTGCCGGTAACGACGGCTGAGTTGTAAGCCCTCAGTTCAAGACGTTCGACAGTCTCCCGGTATAGATTGACCTCTTTCCACGCCGGTCCGTGGCCGTCCGCCGGTACAAAGACGAGATATCTTCTGCGCCCGTGGTCTTCCTCGCTTAGCGGTGCGACTGATCCCAGGCTGAAGCGACCTTCAGAATCGGTTCGACCCTCCGCTATCTGTTTCATTGTACGTCGATTATAGTCCACGCAGTAAACCAGGACCTGAGCGTTCGGGAGCGGATGTCCGCTGGAATCCCGGCATTGTCCGCTAATCGTAACCTTGTTATCCGCCGGTTGCTCCGTCTTGTCAGTAGTCTCTGGCCCTCTTAGCCGGCCCTCTCTGACAAGCCCGGCCATCCACTCGCGAACTTGCCTGGCGTCTTTCGTCGCCATCTTCTGTTTGTCGATTTCGTTTATCCATTGGACAACCGCTTGGTACGCCCCGGAAATGTTGCTCATGACGAGGATTCTGTTTGTTCCCGGCACGTCTTCGAATTCAAAATGAGGACTGAGCGGGCCGGCAAGGCCATATCTTTCTTCCGCCCCTTCGCCGAATATGAGATCGGAGACACTCACTCCCTCGCCACCTTCCTCGGCAAAAAGGGCCGTCAGCAATTTGGCCATCTGAACCGGATTGGAGTTTTGCAGATCGACCATTCTGGGTTTAACGGCTTGAAAAACATCCCACTCAGCTATTTGCTCAGCAATTCTTGACAGGTTCTCAGGCGAGGCGATCACGACTACCTGCTTCATCGTTGGGTAGGATATGACTCTCACCGTCTCTCGATGTTCATTGGCCGCGTGTTCATAAGAGCTTTCGATTCTTTCCTTAATCAGGTCGGGATCGGCGTACTTCAATCGGAAAGCCCTTGTTTCAAAGAGGCCATTGGGTATATCCAACTGTGCGAGGAGTTTCTTGACGATTTCACGCACGTCCTTGCGGCCGAAGATGATGATCTGTCCTGTGTTCTCTATCGGCTGGACGATAAAGAGGCCCTTCTGGAATTCCGCCCCTGACATTTCCTGCAACGCTTCATTGATACGTTTCGCTGCTTCCTCGGCGCCGACGTACTTTAATTGTATAACCTCGTATTCATCTTTCGTTTCAGGAAGGCTGTTGGGCGTATCCAATTGTGCAAGAAGTTTCTTGGCGATTTCGCGCAAGTCCTTGCGGCCAAAGATGACGATCTGGCCTGTGTTCTCTATCGGCTGGATGATAAAAATGCCCTTCTGGAATTCAGCCCCCAACATTTCCTGCAATGCTTTGGTGACACGCTCCGCGGCTTCAGTGGCACCGACGTGGTTCAATTGAATCACTTCGTACTCTTTATCGACGGTGGCTTTCTCCTGCTGTTTTGCGTTGCCGGCCGGAGCGACGATGCTTGCAGTTAGAATGCACACGATCTCTCTGGCAGGTGTTTGTGAACTTTTTGCATTGCTATTGGCGGGTTTTGCCGGAGATACCATACCGCCGACAATCACACTCTGGTCGGGGCTGAGGCAAATCGTACTGGCAAAATTGCGCCCGGTGATGATAGGTGCCTGCCCTTCGCCTTCCGGGACGACTTGGGAGCTGAGATCGCCTATTACACGTAAGAATATGAGATTGTCTTTGACCTCACTGACGTGCACCTCCAGCGAGTTTTGATCGGTCTTGATCTGGGCGGTGTGACCTTCGACGACTTCCAGTGCCGGATTCATCAGTATTTTTAGATAGCCCCGTGAGACCAGCAAATCGACCAAGGTCTTAAACTGCTGTTGAGTCACTCGTTTATCGCCGGCTGATTCATCTTCAACTGCTCCCGTGGCCTCGGAAGCGTTTCTTAGCAAATCCGCAACAGTGAAAGAGTCCGGAATCGCAATTTTATTGCCCAGAATATTCTCGATCTTGGCAGCAGTTTCCTTGTTCATTTCCGAACCGGGAGTCACTTCGACCACGGACAAGTCAACCTTCACGACCTGGACTTGATCCGCAGCTAACTTGCCCGTTTTAGGCTTTTTGTCAGGGCCAGGTTCTTTGCCTTCGGCTTTCTCTGAAGCTTTGTTTATTTCTTGTTCATTCACTACAATCTTTACATCGGAAGCTCCGGCATAAATATCAACACCGCCTTTTAGAGGCATTGTTCCGTTTGTCTTTGCGTTGATTTGTATCCGTCCGGCGCAAAGCTTCTCAAATGTGAATTTGCCCTGAACATCTGTTCGCTTTTGTTGATGCTTTTGACCTTTGCCATCGATAGAAACACTTGCATCGGCGACGGCCTTATCGTTAGCGTCCACAACTATACCCGAGACATAAAAGATCCCCGTAGGTAATGTTATAATCCCTACGTCGAAGTGTCTGTTTGACGCATTGCTGTCAGTTTGAACGGGCAAACTACTCTCGTCCTGATACCCATCAGCTCTTGCGAGTACCCAATATGCATATCCTGCCGGTATGGCCTTGATTTCAAAGTTCCCGTGTGAATCTGTCCTCCGCTGCGGACATCCTGTCTCGATGCCCACTGACCGATCTATAAGTACAGGCGTCGTGCGGGCGCCGGCAATACCTCTTCCTTCAGGGTCTACTACTTTTCCAAAAAGAACTACGGCGGGCTTGAGTTTGATGTCAAGCGTTCCAACATTTTCGTCGATTTCGACAATTCCAGCTAAATTGAGCTGTTGGTGTCTGGCTTCTATATAATGAGGAAATCCCCGTGGTCCCCACTGTTGAGAGGTCCAACGGATCTCAAACTCTCCCTCATCATCTGAAGTGAAAGGTTGCAGGTGCAAACTTCCCAGCAGCATTAATTTGACACCTTCCAACGGCTCACCTCGTTCATCTCGGACTACACCAGTTATTGTTCTTTGGTTTGTGGATTTCTGTTCAGTGGGGATTGTTTTGTCTGCATCCTCGAACGTCAAATCGGAAACCTCTCTCTGGAGTTTTTCGTCGAGCTGTTCGAGGCTGAAGCCTTCAGCACGGACGATGCTTTCTTGATCTGTGAGGATAAGCCAGGGTTGCGCCTGTACGCCCCAGCGAAGCAGCACATCATCGACATTGTCTTTAACGCTTCCGCACAAAAACGGTATGTTGTGACCGTCGAGCCACTTTTTAAGCTTTGCCGGCTCGATGTCGGAGGTATCGACCAGCAGGACTGCGACATTCTTACCAGCCAGCTCTTTTTCTCGTTTGGCAAGCTCTTCAATTGAATTCCGTGACGGTCGCTGGTTCATGTCCCAGAAGCAGGCTAAGATCCGTTTTCCTTCAGCTTGTTTGAGACTATCGATGTTTTGAATATTGTCAGGCTCCGGCAGTTTTTTACCCAGTAACGGTTCCGGCTGTCGCTCCGGCAATATCACACTCGGAGTAACGATCAGACAGTAAGCCATTTGATCACGTGCTAATCGGCCAATGACAACAGGCTCACCGTTCTCAGCTATGAAATCGGTGACAAAGATTTCCGGCGGAGAAGGCACCTGATAATCATAGCCCGGCCGGTACTGTAGCGTTTGAAAATCGAGCTTCTGCCGCCTGGCGACCAGCTTAATGTGAACTTGTTCTCCATCCTCAAGAGTCTCGGCAAAA
>JARRQQ010000103.1:0-11796 GCA_037381725.1 Sedimentisphaerales bacterium | reverse complement strand
TATTTCTGGCCCATCTGGCGAACGTTCTGGGAATACGCCTTCGAATCGATGCGAGTCGAGGTTGACGGCCAGCAAATCTTCGACGGGCCGGGACTGGTCTTCGTCGGGAATATTTCGCGCTATGCGCTGGGCCTGCAGATATTGCACTACGCCGATTTCGGCGATGGTCTCCTCGACGTATGTGTATACCAATGCGCTTCCCAGCTCCACCTGGCCAAACATTCTTTGCTAACAATACTGAAACACCATGCCAACCGCCGCGACGTCATTTACAAGCAAGGCCAGAGCATTTCGATCTACTCGAACAGCCAGCATATCCAGACGGAGATCGACGGCGACCCGGGCCCGTCCCTTCCTGTGCAGATCGAGATCATCCCCCACGCCGTTACCTGCATCGTGCCGGAACACGGAAAACCCGCGGGGATGCGAACGCGAATAATCCGTGCGATCGGTTAGTGCAGTGTGCGTCCAGCAGGCTGAGCGATCCTGTGTTTCAGCCTAAACAGCCCTAACAGGATTAAGAACAATGGATTTCACAATCGGCAACGTTCAAGTAGGCACCGACGTTCCCTTGTTCGTCATGGCCGGACCGTGTGTCATAGAGAGCGAACCCCTTTGCCTGGATATCGCGCATGCACTCGTCGAGATCAGTCAGCGGACCGGCGTCCCGACCATCTTCAAGGCCAGCTTCGACAAGGCCAATCGCTCCAGTCTGCACAGCTTTCGCGGGCCCGGCCTCGACAAAGGTTTGAAAATACTCGCTTCCGTGCGCCGCGAGACCCAGCTTCCCGTCATGACCGACGTGCACGAGCCAGCCCAGGCCGAACCCACGGGCCAGGTCGTCGATTGCCTCCAGATACCCGCCTTTCTATGCAGACAGACCGATTTGCTTTGCGCGTGTGCGCGAACGGGCCTGCCTATCAATGTTAAAAAGGGCCAATTCATATCCCCCGGCGAAATGAAGAACGTGGTCGAGAAGATCCGGGCCTGTTCCAACGAGAAGATCATGCTTACCGAACGCGGCACCTTTTTTGGCTACAATCGTATTGTTAATGACATGACCGCGATCGACACGATGAAGAAGCTGGGTTGCCCGGTCATCTTCGACGCCACGCACAGCACTCAGCAGCCGGGCGGGCTCGGCCACGCCACTGCGGGCCGGCGCGAGATGGCGCCTATCCTTGCCAGGGCGGCTGTGGCCGCCGGTACCGACGGCCTTTTCGTCGAGGTGCACCCTGATCCGGAAAAGGCCCTCTCAGACGCCGCCTCCATGATGCCTGTCGATTGGCTGGAAGAGTTGCTCGTGGTATCCAAGGAAATACATCGCCTCGTGCGAAGAGACAATCATGAATGACAAGAGTAGATATCTGTACGGGCCTGTGCCTTCGCGAAGGCTCGGTCGAAGCTACGGCATTGATATCGTGCCTCTCAAAGTCTGCACTCTGGATTGCGTGTATTGCCAACTCGGCAGAACAAGCGAAAGGACCACGGAGCGAAAGGCCTACGCGCCCGTTGGCTCGATCCTCGCAGAGCTTAAAGAGGCGTTGGCCGATAACGTCGAAGCTGATTTCATTACCATTGCAGGCTCTGGCGAGCCGACGCTCCACGCTGACCTCGCGCGGCTCATCGACGGTATAAAGCGCGTCACGAACATTCCTATCGCTCTCTTGACGAACGGCACGCTTTTGTACAGGTCCGACGTGCGGGGGGACTGCATCAAGGCAGACGTCATAATGCCTTCCCTGGATGCCGGTGACGAGCCGACCTTTGCGCGCATCAATCGCCCGTGCGGCGGTATTACTATTGAGAATCTCATTTCCGGTCTGTGCGCCCTTCGCGAAGAATACGCCGGCCAGATATGGCTCGAAGTTTTCCTCATCGAACATATCAATACTGGCGCGGCGCAGATCGCCGCGATAGCAAAAGCTATCGAGCGTATCAGGCCTGACAAGGTACACGTCAACACGGCGGTGCGCCCCACCGCCGAACCCGGCATCCACAGAGTGAACGCTCAGCAATTGGAGGACATTGCACGAACTCTCGGCCCCAACTGTGAGGTCATCGCCGACTTCTCAGCAGTCTCAGCCGCGGCCGCCGCGCCCGCAACCTCTCAAGAAACGTTTGCGCCGCACCGGGGAGCCGACCGCGAGGCAGCCGCCTTACTATCAATGCTAAGACGACGACCCTGCTCGCTCGACGATATATGCGCCGCCCTCAGCCTCGTACCCAACGAAGCGATCAAGCAGGTCGACACACTTCAGAAACGCGGCCTCGTTCGCACCGAACTCAAGGACGGGAAGACTTTTTTTAAGAGTTCGCCCTGAACGAAAAGCGTCCCTTCACGCGGGGTAGTTCCGACAAAACCCCCTAAATTTACTCCTAATTTTCTCATATTTATACCCAATTTGTAAAGCCAGAAGTCTGATTGGCCGATAAAAGCCTTGTGACGTTTTTCAGAGCATTGATTTTATCACGTGGGCCGAGAACAAAGACAGGGGATTGAGGCCGGAAAAATTAACCGTTGCCCTTAAAACGCCGGCAAGAAGTTGACACTTATCGGTCGTATATTTATAATAAAATGAATCTTAAAAAGCAACAATTGGTTTTGAATAAAGGAAAAGAGAAGTACATCTTCCGTTACGTCAGCGGCAAGGAAGACGAGCTTCTCGATGCCCTGATCGAGCAGGTCAAAGACAAACGCACGAATTTTGACTGGTTCGACGCCGCCGTGCTGAGTTTCAGACTCACGCAGTCACTGATCAGCCAGGCGAATGAACTCTTGAGCGAAAACACGGATGTTCAATTCCATGCGAATTAATCCCGTAGATTTCTGTCAGGATACCCACGAGGAACAGGGTGACTTGGGTACCTTGTGAATACGTCCGGCAAGATTAAGTAAATCGATAGGTACACTATGGAAGACAGCGCGATAGTCCACAAGTTTCTAGATTACCTGAAGTTCGAAAGACGCTTTTCCGAACACACGGCAAAGTGTTACGGTGCGGACCTGGCCCAGTTTTGCGACTTTCTCCGCGAGCGATCCCAGAGCACGTCGCACGGTATAGATCACATGCCGATGCATCACCATGAGGGTGACTTCGGGACCGCCGTCGCAACACAGGTCGATACGCGAGTGGACCAGTTGCTTCTTTCGGCGCGGACGGAATCGGTCCGGGCGTATCTGGCCTTTCTCAACGACAAGCAATACTCGAAGGCAACGATCGCGCGGAAGCTGGCCACGCTTCGCAGCTTCTACAAGTTCCTCGTTAAGCGCAATCATACGACGTCCAATCCCGTGGTCTCTATCCGAACGCCCAAACAGGAAAAGAAGTTGCCCCGTTATCTCGAGTACGAAGAGGTCAAAAGACTGCTCGACACACCGCCTGTCAACACGTGGCTCGGCGCCCGCGACAGGGCGATCCTCGAAACGCTCTACAGCACCGGTATCCGTGTCAGCGAGTTGGTCGCTTTGAACATGGACGACATCGACTTCCTCGGTGAGGTCGTGCACGTCAGGGGCAAAGGCAAGAAGGAAAGAATAGCGCCCATCGGCTCGTCCGCGCTCCAGGTCATTCAGCACTACATGGAGTATCGAAACAAGCGAGCGCAAAGTAACAGCAATTTCGATTCGAAGGTCCTGTTCGTCAACAAGCACGGACGACGACTGAGCACGCGGAGCGTTCGGCGGAAGATGGACAAGTATCTGAAGATGGCCGGGTTGGATCCGGCGATCAGTCCCCATACGCTGCGCCATAGCTTTGCGACTCACATGCTCAATAACGGCGCCGACCTGAGAAGCGTGCAAGAGTTGCTCGGTCACCAATCATTGTCCACAACACAAGTGTACACGCATCTGACCACGACGAAGCTCAAGGAGGTCTACGATGCCGCGCACCCGCGAAACAACGGGCACGACGACGAACAAGACGATTGACGACGGAGGAACCTACTGTCTTGGGAACCCTCAAACATCGCTTTGAGGGTTTTCTTCTATGGCAGCGTCTGCTCGGTACAGAGTAACGTCGCCGCTTTGACCATCACCGTCGCCACCCATCATAGAAACGGGGCCCAAACCGAATAAACCGGCCTGGGCCCCAAACTTTTTACATCTTCGTGTTATCCCGGCAAAAGCACTGCTCGGTATCCGCCGTCTCTCACGGTCGGTACAGGCGGATGTCGTCGATGTACACCGTTCCCGAGCCACCGGGACTCGCCAGACCCGATTTGCTCCCCAAACCAATCGCGATCTTGTCCACATTGGTCAGGTCGATACCCTGATCCGCAAAAGCTTGCAACGGGATGCGCCACTCGGCCCAATCGTCAATCGTCGCAGCGCTCGGGTCATCGTTAGCGACGACCGCCGGAGAACCCGTGCTGTTGGAGATCGCGACGTATAGCGGGTCGGCCGCGTTGCTGGCGATTCCGATGTCCTGGTTAGACCACTGCGCGCCGACCGTGCCGGTGGTCCCAACGTTGGAGAACTTCGCTTCGCAAACGACGCCGGCGCTGTGAGACGTCACAGCCAGACCGATGTAGACATTCGAGGACATTGTCATGCTTGGCCGCCACACCATCGTCTGCCAGTTGGTCCCGTCACTCGAATAGTAGGCACGGAAGTTGCCCGTGACGTCACGCTCCAATCTGACCCAGTACGGCGCCGTGATCGCTATTTGCTCCGTCGTCGCGACGGCAGTGTCACTCGTGGCGTCGATGCCCGTGTCCGTCCGTGCCTGGAACCGACAGCCGTTGCCGGGCGTGATATAGACGGCGGCGAATTTTGAGCCGGGGTCAAGTGTCTCGCGGATCATCACGCCGGCCTTGGCCCATGCGTTCGTGTTCTGGACGCTGAGAACTCGGGCCTCAATAGTCCCGGTGCCGGTGAGTGTTTTGAACGCATAATGGAATTCGTCGGCGGTGCCCCAGATGTCTGTACCCGCGGCGGTCATCGTATACGTGCCCGCCGGTGCTTCGATGAAACTACCGACCGAGGCCGGAAGACCGTGGAACCAGAGCGACAGGTCCGTCACGCCTTCCTCAGTCCAGTCACGCAGCGAGGTCAGCGTCAAGGTCGCCTCCGAATTTGTGACCCCGGCCGTGTTCTCGTACAACAACGGCATGGATTGCAGACCGCCGTGGACAATCGTTTGCTCGGCGTACGAGGGAAGGAGGTAGCCGACCTGCGAGCCGTTGTCGGCGACGCCGAAGCCGTCAATCCAGTGCTGCCAGATAGCCTGATCGGCGGTGTCGTCGTCCGTGTAACTCTCGAAGTCGTCCACGATGGCAAAGCCGGCCGTCGTGAAGCTCCAGACCTTGCCCACCCACGGGCTGTCGGGGTTGAGATCGTTGACTTCGTCGATTCGCCAATAGTAAGTCGTCTCCCAAGCCAGTTTCTCGGGTGCGTAATTCTCATCACCGAGCAAATTGGTACCCATGTATTCAGGAGAGGCCGTCGTGGCGCTTTTGACGGCGTCCCGGTCACTGCCGAAATAGACCTGATGCGAGGCGGCATAGGCTCCCGGGACCCAGGTTAGAGTTGGAGTCTGTGTTATGTCGACCGCACCGTCAGCCGGATTCGGACCCCCGACCGCGCCCTGAGTGCTGAAGCTCCAGACGTCGCCCTTGTATGTGCTGATACCGTCGAACTCATCGACGCGCCAGTAGTAGGTTTTCGCAAACTTGAGCGTGCCGGGCTTATAGCTCGTCGCGCCTACGGGAGTGCCTGTTGTGGCGTTCGCCACCGTGTCAGGATCCTCGTCCAGGTAGATCGTATGCAGTTTGGCACCGAACCCCGCAGTCCAGGTAAGGGTCACCCCCGGGTCCACCGATTCGGCTCCGTCGACAGGGACAGGGTCGTAGGCTTTCCTGGGTGGAATCGAGAAGCTCCAGATCGGGCCTTTCCACGGACTGTTCGGGTCGGCATCGTTGACCTCGTCGATCCGCCAGTAGTACATGGTTCCCGGCGTGAGCCCTTCGGGATAAGCAAACCCGGGGAAGCCGGCCACGTAGAACGTTTCTGTCTGATTGCCGCGGTATAACTCCGAGTCTCGCGTGGCGTTATTCACGTCATCGAGATTGTCCCCGAGATAAATGTCGTGTGAGACCGCCAGATCTCCCGCGCGCCAGGTCAGAGTCACCCACGTGTCGGGATATAGGGTGCCGTCTTTCGGGGTCGGTCCAGAAGCGTAGGGATAAGGTGCCGCCGCCATCGCCGACAAGATTTCGCCGGCACCGAGCGCCCGGTCATAGATCCGGGCCTCATCGTGAAGCCCCGCGATTGACTCTTCATTGCCCGACGTCGGATTTCCATCATTCCCGATGTCCATAATGTCGAACAGGGCGGTCAAGCCCGTATACGCGCCCGAGCCGACTTCCTGCCCGTTGACGTAGACAACGTACTGTCCCGAGTTCCAGGTTACGGCAACGTGATACCAGAGACCCACCTGCATGACCATCATATCGGTCAGCCGGGTATGGCTGTCGCCGAGTCCGAGATCCAGGTTGGTGTCCGCCGTGTTCATGTAAAGCTGGACGCGGTTGGCATACGAGGGCTGGGTAGTATGGCCGAAGAAGTACGAAGCGTCATTACGATTCGTCGGATAGGGGTCCGCCAGGTTGGCCCAAACCATCACCGTCCCTTCGGAAACGGACATGCCGGCTGTCGGCACCTCCACGCGTCCGGTGTTCTCGACGCTGTCGTAAAGGACGGCGCCTCCCGTTCTGCCAGCATTGGGCTGCCACTGAGCGGCATTTGCCAACGTGCCGTTATTGTCTCCGCCGGCCATGTCTACAGCCGTCGTGCCCGAGGATTCGTCCAGCTTCCAATATCCGACGAGTCCCTCCTGGCCGCGAGCGGTCGAAAGCCCGAGGCTCGCACCCATGAGGAGCACGACAGAAAGCGAGAGAAACAGTTTCTTGCACATAACAATCCTCCTTTCAAAGCCCGTCAATGTTTGGGTATGGGTAGAAATCTGCCGCGCAGCATGAAACCCGGCGGCTGATCCGATTTTGCCGTCCAAGACTCCTCCTCTACCGAAAAGATGCAAAACCACGGAAGCAAGTGTCTGCTTTGACACCAAACCTATTAGTCCAATTTATATCAAATACCCCGTCCTCTTGTCAAACAATAAATACAGGGTGGGACCGGACGGGGCTCCATGTTGCGGACGCTCGCAAAGACTGTCACTTTGTGCCTCTGAGCACAAAGTTGGCAGAGAGCCGGCTACCGTTCGGGCACAAGCACGTGACCTGGAGAATAAAGTCTTGGTTCCCCGGCTGCTCAAGAGGCAGATCGAATCGGTAAGCTCGAAGGAAGTCGTTCCAGTACTCGTTATTCGCCGTCGGATCGGTCAAATCAATATCGGGCCAAATGGTTACTCTCCGGCCCTTCGGTTCCGCTGAGCGCTGGACGTAGTCGTACAACTCGAAGCGAAAGATCGCCGGCGATTTGATCTGGGAGCCAAACGCATCCAGAAGGCTCACGTAGAGGGTCAGCCGGGTCCTCTGGCCACCGCCCCCCGTAACAAGCTCGGTCAGCGGTAGGATGTCGATCTTCGTGGGAGCAAAACGCGTGTAGAAGGGCGAGAGATTCACTCCATTGTCCGGCTCGGGCGGCATCTGAGCGGAGCGTGAAGACGGCTCGCAACCCGCGAAAACAAGAAAAGATGCCGACGAGACCACCCACAAGACAATGCGAGCCGATTTCATCCTCACCTTCGAACTCCAATTGAAAGACACGTTCTTATATGACGTCTTCGACACTGTCTACTGCCGAAACGGACTACAAATCCTCATCCAACAGGTGACCGAGCCGGTATTTCTTCGTTCTCAGGTAGTTAATGTTGTGCTCGCCCGGCTTGGCCCTCAGTGGTATTTGCTCAACAATCTTGATGCCGTAAACCTCCAGCCGGCTGATCTTCTTGGGATTGTTGGTCAGTATGCGAATGTCTCGCAACCCCAGGTCCCGGCAAATCTGAGCGCCGATCCCGTAGTCGCGCCGGTCAGCCATGAAGCCCAGGCGCAAATTGGCATCGACTGTGTCCAGACCCTGCTCCTGAAGCTTGTATGCTCGCAGCTTGTTCATCAGGCCGATGCCTCTGCCCTCCTGGCGGAGGTAGATCAGGGCGCCCTCACCAGCCTGCTCGATCATCTTCATCGCCGTGATGAGCTGATAGCCACACTCGCAGCGCTGTGAGTGAAACAGATCACCCGTCATACACTCCGAGTGCACTCGCACCAAAACCGGCTCGTCGTGCTCTACCGGCTTGCCATTGTCGTCAAGCCGCCCGATGCTGCCCTTGCACAACGCCAAGTGGGGCTCAGCCGAAGTGATGCTCTCGTAACCGATCAGCGCGAACTCACCATAGTCGGTCGGCAAATTCACGGAATCAAGGCGTTTGATCTGACTTTCGCGCTGTAGGCGATATTCGACGAGCTTTGCGATAGAGGCAATTTTGAGATCGTGCTTCTCGCAGAAAGTCAGCAATTCCGGCACCCGTGCCATCGACCCGTCTTCGTTCATCACCTCACAGATAACGCCAGCCGGCTTCATGCCCGCCAGACGCATTAAATCGACCGCGCCCTCGGTCTGTCCGGCCCGGACGAGCACACCGCCCTCACGGGCACGCAACGGAAGGACGTGGCCCGGGCGAACCAGATCGTTTGCCTTTGCGTTGTCGGCAATCGCCACTTGAATGGTCCGCGCTCGATCAGCGGCGCTGATCCCAGTAGTCACGCCCTCGGTGGCATCAATGGTCACGGTGAACGCCGTCCCGAAACGCGCGGTATTTTCCGCCGTCTGCGGATAGAGCGCCAGGGAATCGCATTTCTCCGCTGTCAGCGGTAAACAAATAAGACCGCGGCCGAACTTGGCCATGAAGTTGATGACTTCAGGCGTGGCCTTCTCCGCGGCGCAGACCAAATCCCCTTCGTTCTCGCGGTCCTCCGCATCGACCAGCACGACCATGCGCCCGCGACGAAGCTCGTCAAGAACCTCCGGAATCTCACTAAACTGTTTTGCCACCTGTTTACCCTCGGTGAAATCGGTCGGTTTGGGCGAGTTGGCAAAAACATTCGACGGTTTCATATTCTACTTTCCGCCCTCGTCTGTCTCTCTTACCGTCCCGTTTCCGACTTTGTTCGTTAAGCCTTGTTCATACGCTTCAATATAGCGGCTCCCATCGCGGATGTAAACAAGCGTTGCCAGAAGGGCTGTTGCCGCCGCGGACCACCAGAGAACGCGCAAGAACCAAATCCGTTGCAGCGCGGTGGCAAGCTTGCCCACGAAGACGGGAGCGATATGAATCCTCGATGTAATCAAATACACGATCACAAACCCGATCAACAAGAAGAGGTCTTTGCCGATGATGAATACCACGACGGTCGGGGGCAGCAGGAATCGCCCCACGTGGCCGGCCGACGAGGCCAGCAGCAAACACGCACTGGTCATGAGCAGTTTGTCGGCGACGGGGTCGAGAAACGTCCCGAGCCTCGTGATCTGGTTTTTCTTCCGCGCCAGATAACCATCGACGCCGTCACTGACCGCCATCAACAGGAACACCACCACGGAGACGTACCGCATCAGGTACCGAGTCGTCTGACTCAGCGAAGGATCGTTGGTCTTCAACATGAAACTGACAAACGGAACGATCATCAGCACGCGGAAAATCGTGATCCGGGTCGCCCAATTCAGCTTTACAGCCATCGTTCTCTTCCATACCACTGGACCGTTCTCTGGCACGTCACATTCGGCGAGGTAGCCTCGGTAGAGGCCGCAAGTGACGACATCGCCTTCCCCGACCGTGAATACAAGCCAATTTCCATACTAGGCGGGAAACGGCTGTTTGGCAAGAGTCCGACGCCGGTTTTCAGGGCGCGCGAACGGCCCGATCAGATAAGTGCACGCTCAGTATAAGAATCGGATATGTCTTGTCGACTCAAATTTGCTTGCCTCGATATGGCATGGTGATATAATCCAGGCCGTAAATCGAGGGTAAGACAATGGCGGTACTTAATGTCAATATCGATCACGTTGCAACGATTCGGCAAGCCCGGCTGACCGACGAGCCGGACCCGGTTTGGGCCGCGGCGCAGTGTGAGCTGGCCGGGGCCAACGGGATCACCGTTCACCTGCGTCACACTCGTGCCGGAGAAAAGGGCTGAGCTGACGACGGAAGGGGGGCTAAATTGTGCGAGCCATAAAAAGCGCCTGGCGGAAGTGGTCAAGAGAATGCACAAGAAGCATATCCTGGTCAGCACTTTCATCGCGCCCGATGTGGAGCAGATCGTCGCTTCGTCTCAGACGGGTTGCGACGCGGTGGAACTCCATACCGGCATGTACGCGAACGCCAGAAGCGCATCCGCTGTGAAGAAAAGACTGGCCGAGCTGGAGCGAGGTCGCGATCTTGCCACGGAGAACAAGCTGGTGGTTCACGCGGGCCACGGGCTGACGTACCGAAACATCACAAGCGTGGCGCGTATCGAAGGATTGTGCGAATTCAATATCGGCCACAGCATTGTAGCACGAGCAGTCTTCGTCGGAATAGGCCCGGCGACCGCCGAGATGATAAGACTGATCCAAAATGAGTGAACTAGAGAGAATTGACTATTGACAAATGACTATTGACTATTCGCGCGCAGACCAGAGCTACAATTCGGAGAGTCCACCCAGTGACCAATAGTCAATAGACAATAGTCAATCCAAACGGGCACTCCCAGATAGGAGATTGAGATGTTTACAGGAGCAATGGTGGCGCTTGTAACGCCTTTCCAGGGGGGCGAGATAGACTTTCAGACGCTCGACGAGCTGATCGAGTTCCAGTTGGAGGGAAGCATCGACGCCTTCGTGCCCGTGGGTACGACGGGCGAATCGCCGACCCTCAGCCACGAGGAGCACAAGTTGGTCATCGAGAGGGTTGTCAAAACCGTGGGCGGGCAAGTTCCGGTGATCACGGGCGCCGGCTCCAACAGCACCGCCGAGGCAATCGAATTGACCGCCTACGCCAAAAGTGTAGGCGCCGACGCGACGCTCCAGGTCTGCCCCTACTACAACAAGCCCACACAGGAGGGCTTCTATCAGCATTTCAAGGCTATCGCCGAACAAGTCGATTTACCCATCGTGCTCTACAACATACCCGGCCGGTGCGGAGCCGGCATGACACCCGAGACCATCGCTCGATTAGCCGAGGTCGAGAATATCGTCGCTATCAAGGAGGCAACGGGCAGCCTGGACCAGGCGAGTGATATCGCGGCGAGATGCGACATCACCATCGTCTCCGGCGATGACTCGCTGACGCTTCCGCTGGCTTCGGTAGGCGCCAAGGGCGTGATCAGCGTCGTGGCGAATATCGTACCCGCCGACGTGAAGGCTATGACAGATTTAATTCTTGAAGGGGACCTAGTTTCGGCTCGCCAATGGCATAAGAAGTTATTCGTGCTCTGCAAGAGCATGTTGACTCTGGCGACCAATCCGATCCCGGTCAAGGCGGCGATGGGCATGCTGGATATGTGTTCAGAGGAACTGCGCCTACCGATGACGCCGCTGGAGCCGGATAAGAGGGCCATTCTCAAAGAAACGCTTGAGGAATACGGCCTGCTCACCTGACGCCGCGTCTTAGCACATCGCGCGAACTTGATGGAGGCCTCGGTGGATAAAGAAGACGTAAAGCGACTCGCTGGAAATCCGGACTTCATCCCCGGCATCTACAACTATTGCGACCGATGGTGCGAGCGCTGCGCGTTAACCAGCAAGTGTCTGAACTTCGCGCTCGACGAGGAACGCTCACCTGATCGGACGACCCC
>JARRQQ010000102.1:0-22073 GCA_037381725.1 Sedimentisphaerales bacterium | reverse complement strand
GCAATTCGTCGCGTAGAGCGTCGAACTGAGCCTGATTTTCGCTGATAACGACGTTATCCTGCGTAAAAAGGCCGTGCTTTGTCGCATTTTTCGCCACCGTCGCCTTGCCTTCGGCCGTGCGCGGCCCGGTCGATTTGCAAGCATTGAGACGATTGGCTTTGATTTGTGCTTCGGTAGCCATTGGGAAATCCTCCAAGAAAGATTTACGATTCTCGCCCGCCAGACGTATGGCGGGCGAAATTGTCGATTTTCGATTGAAGACAGATGTGTGACTATGGACTATTGCCCCCGCTTCCGCAGGGCTGATGAGCGTCGAATGCGACTATTCACCAAATACTATTCACTATCATCTATTGTTATGTTAGGTATGTATTATACTAAATTATATAGCCGATGTCAAGTGAAATCTTGGGCACTCGTCTATCATCTCGACCGAAGGGCCGGTCGTTCCGGCCCGCAGCGGAGAGATCTGGTCGCGAGCGTAGAACCCTCTCTTTCCCCAGCCAGATCCCTCCGCTCGGCTGCGCCTCGGTCGGAATGACACGCCGGGTCCCAAAGCGATCCGTAATCAGCGGGCATCCTTGTCTTCCCATTGAGGTCTTTGGGGGAAGAAACGTTTGGAACGGCGCATCGCGCCCTGCCTACTGTTTGTCGCTGGATGGAATCGTCCCAGCCGGGGCTATGGATATAACATGAAGGAACGACTATAATGAGTCAGGGGTGGGCGAAAACCTGGAATGTCTACAGCAAGAGCCTGATGCCATGTGACTTTACCGAGTCGTCTTACAGCAAACAATTTACCAGGAAAAAGTCTTGACATTTGATCAAAGCCGAGATAGCATATACTTAATCCACATGAGTGGAGGTGGATGGCAATTGCCATCGGGGCCCTTTGGGCCCTTTTTTATTCCTAAATGAACTTCTTTCCAAAATCTTTCCCCTGTGTTGATAATACTTTCTTTGAAGAATCTCGACAACTCTGGCACCAAAAGGCGGCAAAGGTCGATCCAACAGATCGTTCTCCTTGAGAATTTCGTTTCGACTGGGGTGTGCAATAATATCTGCCAATTGGAGTCCAGAAATATTGTTCGCTTTGGACTTGACCTTTAGTTGCTTGCTCGTGAATACGTTGTGAAATTTTCCGGATTCATATACTCAGTGCCTTCGGCCCAAAGCTTGGAAAACGATTTCTTCAACCGTACGTCTTCTTTCCCGCCTCGGGATTCTGCTATCACGTCACCTTTTGCCTCTCGCTGTTCCAAGAAGAATGTAAATCTTTCAAGGAGCAAGGCAAGGCAATAATGATATGGATCATATCTCCACACCTGGTAGGTCTCTTTGTGTAATTTCTTATCGAGGCACACAGATATCACTACGTATTCCCATTTGCTGAGCGATTCCAACAAATTCTCGTCAAACCTTGATCTTGTTTCAGAGTCACGAAGGGCTTCAAACGGGCATTTAGCATTTAGAATTTCTTTTCTGTGAAGAATGGCCGGATCGTCGGGATGGGAATCAAAATAGTCCGATTTCAACTGCTCCATCTCAGGATGTAGAACACGTCTGACATAGTCCAAGTTTACAATGACTCCAGTGAGACTCAGGAACCGATGAAGCGGGTTCTCTGAACTCGCAAGATCAGGATTCCCTACTTCATCAATATACATTCGGTATTTCATCTTCAAATCTTACGTAAAGGGATTCAAAAACATACCAACGCTATGACTCAGGAGCCAAGCGTTAGTGAAGTTTCTTGGACTCCTCCATCATATCTCAATTTGATTTGGTTTCCACGGAACGAACCTACCTTTGTGTGGATTAGGATGAACGAACTGGGCACTGGCAAGTTTCGCCAACAAATTGGGCCCGATGGGCACCTCTGCAAAAGGATTGTGGTAGCAACATAGCTCTAATGCCCCAGACCCTGTCCCTGTGTGTTCCAAAACACCAACGGCACCCAAAGAACGAAGTGTTCCTTTTGTGACCTTTCTATTTCCAAGATGCCCTTGGCGCCTAACTTCTATCGTCTGATCAGGCTGCGATTCAAGCACAAAGCCGTATGATCCGAACATTGCTGTCGTAATAGCAAATTCGCTCAACAAGTTCCATTCGCCGGCATTATTGTAAATAACGATCATCGTAGGGAATCTTCCTTCAGACAATCTCTTAACTTGGCGGTAACCCTCGGCCAGCTTGTCTCGTATTCGCGAGGTCGCATCGTGCCCACCAGGAGATTGTGGAGTTCCCCAAATCTTGCTGATCCTCTCATCTTCTTTATTCGGATCAAGTTGTTTTACTTCTGTTATTAACACCACTGATTGAATCAAAACACGATAGTCGGGACTCTCCGCACCTGTCTCGGTTATACGCTCGCAAACGATGCCTCTGGACACGCATAGTTCCTCAAAATACATTTCGGATATGGTGCAGTTATTCACCATATTCCCCTTGATACACAGGAAGTTACTATACCGTTTCATCGAGAATATCCATCATGATAAACAGGTATCTTCCTCTTGCCTACAACAATGCAATATGAATATCCCACTTTCTGACCTATTAGGAGCGGCGGTACGGTACATCATATCCTACTCGTCTATCCTGTGCATCCCATCTGAGAAGAGATGCATTGTCTGAACGAAGAGAGAATTCTTGATTGTCCGAAGGCAATTCTGTAGGATCACTGGTCAAACCCGGGAAGAGATTGTTCGACTTTTTGAAGGAGACTGAATCATGGCTAAGGGCAGGTGTTTATCAGCAATAGCGGTCGTCGTGTTGGCTGCGATGGTCGGGGTCCCGATGGCGTTGGGGACCGAGGCATCGAAGGAAGAAGGATTCGTTCGGCTCTTTACGAGGGATGGATCGCCGGAAGGCTGGTTAGTGCGGACCTGGAGCGACGTGAACAAGCCCGCCGAGCCATCGCTTAAATGGACGGTGAAGGACGGAATCCTCAACGGAAGCACCAGAGGCACGTGGCTGATTAGCAAACGCCAGTACAGCGACTTCATCCTGAAGTTCGATTTCAAGCTGGGTCCGTTGGGCAATAGCGGCTGCGCGTTGCGGGCGCCGTTGTTCGGCGATCCAGCCTTTGATGGGATGGAGCTCCAGATGGCCGACTACCGTTACAACACCAGCGCCAAGGATTCGGAGCTGACCGGCGGGATCTACCGGGCCATCGCACCGCTCAAGCAGGTCTACAAGCCCACGCAATGGAACAGCTACGTGGTTTCGCTCAAGGGGCCGCGTCTGCACGTGACCCTCAACGGCGTTGTGATTCACGATCTGGACTTGAACGAACAAAACCAGGTCGTGCTGCGGCACAACGGCCAGCCCGCTCCACCGGTCAAGGACCGGCCGCGCAAGGGCCACATCGGTTTCCAGGAGCTTAGCCGGGGCGATATCCACGTCCAGATTCGCAACGCCCGGATCAAAGTGCTGGGCAAGCCCGACGAATCGAAGTCGAAGTGACGCCGGATGGAGTCATGAAGCGGGTCATGGGGCCCAAAGTGAAGCCCCTGCATAGCGGAGGGAGAGGAAAAAGCAACTTTAAGCGAGATACTGCAGGGGCTTGAGGGCTAAATCATGTGGCTATTGTAGAGCTTCCGCTTCAGGGGTCAAGTCTTATGTCAGCATAATTCTAGCGGTATCGCGGACCGTGGCGATGCGCTCTGGAAAATTGAAGAGTGGACAAAAGAACAGAGTCAGAGCCGCTTGTTAAATCGACGGCTCTGCCTCCTTCTTTTTCATTGCCCCGTGGCGTCTGACGGTGAGCCAGACTCCCACTCCCATTCCTCCTCTGGGTAAACAGGCAAAGATTAAGACACTGTATCTTGTTTATTCAAAATACTCATTTTACCAAGATTGTCAACATCTAAATATCGAGAATTCGGATATTGAACCCGGAATTTTTCATTTTCTTTGGCGAAAATCGGCATATTCGGACCCATTTCGCCTCTTGAAGCCAGATTTGGGCGAGGAAATCGCGTCCGCAGTCGGCGTACAACGAGAGGGAATCTGCCAAAGGGCCACACACAGGCACCCCAAAGCCTGGAGAGCTGATGTCCGGAGGGACGCAAAGCCGCAATGGGAAGGAAGCAAAAGTTCTTTTCAGCCCTTTTTGTACGAAAACACGGACCGAGAGGTCAGATCCGTCAGGCTCTTGAGGAGGATCCGCAAGGCGTTGAGGTCTTCCGTTACTATCAAGACAATCGCCGCTATGATTCTCTTCCTAACCATCTCTGCCCCCTTTACAAGCCCCTGACGTTACCATGCCTTCACTTATATGGACGTTTCCGGCAGCGTTTTATTACATCTGTCAGGAAATATTTTGCATAAGCCGCGGGCTACCGACGGTCATCTCGCGGCTGGAGCACGCATTTCTGTGTTGAACGTCCGAACGAGAGTCGGTATTTTGTTGGGAATCGGACTCGGTAGTGTAGCTGAAATGGGACTTACGAGTGGTCAACATTATCCGACGGAGAAATGATGCAACGTGCCGCTGGAATCCTCAAGCAGGCCCTTTTCATACTCTTGTTGGTGCCTCTTCCGCTAATCCTGTCTTGCAGAGCGAACAACGGAAGTCGTCCTGAAGGAGCGCTGGGGGCTTTGCTTCACTCCAGCCACCTGAAGCTCCTGCGCGAAGTTCCGTTGCGGTTCGATACCCACCACGTGCAGGGGCTTGGTCTGACGGAGCAATTCTATTTTGTAACCTCCGTGGACCCGGAGCAAAAGCGAGGCTGGCTGTTCAAAATTCTCAGACGAAACGGCGACCTGCACTCGAAGATGGAGTTGACCGACGGGACGTTGATTCATCCCGGCGGTGTGCAGTTCGACGGCCGGTACCTCTGGGTTCCGAACGCCGAATACAGAAGAGAAAGCCGGAGCGTGGTCTGCGGTCTCGATCCCAATAGCCTGGAGATACGCAGGTCGTTTCCCGTCGACGACCACATCGGGGCTGTTGCATCCAACGGGAAAGACCGTCTTTACGGAGTCAACTGGGACGCGGTCCATTTCTATGTCTGGGATTTTGACGGACACCGATTGAACAAGGTCAAGTCCCCAACCTCGATGGCATATCAAGACATCAAGTACCTTGCAGGCAAACTTCTGTGCAGCGGCCACAAGGGCAATGACTCCGCCGTAGACGTTATCGATCCTGAATCCTGGACGTTAGTAAAACGTGTCCTTCTGCCCCAAAGCGGTGGCAAGCACATGCTGAGCCGCGAGGGCATGGCCTTCGACGGGAATTTATACTTTCTTCCCGACGACGGGCCGGATTCTCTCATCATGATTTTGGTCCTGGATTAGAATCAACAAGAATCCGCGTGAACAAAACGGAATTTTGCCCACCTCGTGCTTGCTTTGTCGTTCCGAGCGTAGTCGAGGAATCTGGCCTGCAATTGTACAGGCTTTTCCGTTCCAGATCGGTTTTCTCCGCTCGCTGCGCCCGGTCGAAATGACAAGGGCCCGGGACGAACCGAAATTCGCCACTTTCGATGTATGTCGGGGTCGCACCGGAAGGAGACGGGGTGTTGGGTCTTGATTGCTCGTGTCAATTCAGTAAGATACTGTAGAAGATCGCAATATGCGCGTGTAGAAAGGCAGTGACTTCACGACCCGCAACGGGTCCCCGAGTCCGCTGGGACAGACTTGCCCCTGCGTAGGCGGGGAGAATCAGAGGTGTACGGATGCTTGCATGGCCGGATGTTACAATCATCGTAGGCTACTTCGTTATCGTTCTAGGGCTGGGAGCGTACCTGACCCGCTACGTGAAATCGCAAGAGGATTTCTTCCTGGCCGGCAAGAAGATGCCCTGGTGGATTGCCGCCTGTTCCCTGCAGGCGACGGACATCGGGCCGGAGACTTACATCGGTGTGACCGGAGTCGTCGCGGCGACCGGGTTAGCGTGGCTGAATTACGACTGGGTACCGGGCGTCGCCATTCCCTGCATCGTGGCGGCGTGGTTCTTCATGAGGCACTACTGGAGAAGCGGGGTTTACACCATCCCAGAATTCATCGAGCGAAGGTACAACGCGCAGATGAGAGTCCTCTGGGGGGCGCTGTTCATCATCGTCAGGACGCTCACGTTGGGCGTTGTCATCTATACGATGGCGTTGCCATTGTCACTGATTGTCGGGTGGCCGTGGTGGCTTTCGCTTCTCGTGGCGGCCGGAGTGACGGGCGCCTACTGCTTCCTGGGCGGGCTGACCGGCGTGATGATTACGGACGTTCTCCAGTTCATCATTATGACCGTCTGTGCGGTTGGACTGGTTTTCTTTTCTCTGCGAAAGGTGGGCGGATGGGCCGGCCTGCGAGCGGCGCTGCCGCGTCACATGTTTCACGTGGTGCTGAGCCGAGGGGAGGGCACGCCGGACACGTGGTGGGGCGCTATGTTCATAGGCACACTCTCGCTTAGCCTGGCGTACTGGTGCACCGATCAGAACACGCTGCAAAGAACGTTCGCCTGCCGGAGTGAAGCGGAATCGCGCGCAGCCTTAGTCATTGGGAGCATCATGAAATATCCGATGACGTTTATCTGGGGCCTGGTGGGTCTCTGTGCAGCGGTGCTGTTCCCCGAGCTGATCAAGATGCCGAAGGTCGTCACCACGCTGCTTCCCGTCGGAACCGTCGGGGCGGCTATCACCGCGCTGTATGCGGCGGGAATGTCCTCCTGCGACTCCCTTTTGACCTCTATGTCCACGGTCTTGACAAGGGATATCTACCAAAGGTTCCTGGTCAAGAACAGATCGGATATGCACTACGTCTGGGCGGGCCGAGCAGCCATCATTCTGTTACTGACCGGCGGGACATTGTTTGCGACGAAGGTCTATCCGCTTTTCGGCGCCGCGTATAAGGCGTGGCAGTCCGTGCTTTCGTACATACAGTTTCCGCTGTTCGCAACGCTGGCCCTTGGTATCTTCTACAGGCGGGCGACCGCCCTGCCGGCCTTCATCGGCTTATTGGCGGGGTCGGTGTCGTCCTTCGTTCTGGACCGGTTTGTCGGGCCGCGTATCATTCCGTATTGGTGGTCGTTCGTGTGGGCCGGATGGATCGGCGGCCTGGTCACGGGAGTGATCATCGTCGTGGGCAGCCAGTTCACCAAACCCTATTCGGCGGAGAAACTGAAAGGCCTTTGCTGGGGAACAACCGACGAAAGGGAGGTCGCCGCCTCCAGGCTGCTCGACTGGCGCCTTTGGAGTATTGTGTCTATCGTCATCGGGATATCCTTGACGTTGATTTTCTGGTTGGTTGTTTAGTAGGCTCGGCCATCCTTAACGGGAGTGCACGCATGAAAAGCATGAAAGATGTGAGTCAGGGCAGGGCCTTGGGGATTAGCCTGAAGGCTTTCGCCGTGCTGATGATCGTCGTCTGCTTGATCTACGAAATGATCACGCCTTCAGTCGGATTCGGGACGGTCTGGTTCTCGTACCTTGTCGGCGTCGCCCTGTACGCCATAGGCACTCTGATAGGCACATGGTCACAATCGTGAGGAGACTTGCTGATATGACCCGACCTACCGTTTGCGCAGGATTCGTCTTGATAGTCCTGATTTGCGCTCTGCCCGCGGTGGCCTCCGCCAAGAGCACCGATCCCGCCGTCGAGGAGACGGATGGACTCTCGTGGTATGATCTTCGCGATCTCGGCGTGGAGGGCAAGGGCTGGATAGACACGAGAAGCTTCTACGACCGTCTGCCCGCCAAGGCCGAGGACGTTGTGCGCCAGCCCATCTGGAGCTTGAGCCATGATTCGGCGGGGATGTGCGTGCGTTTCATAACCGACGCCAACGAAATCCAGGCCCGATGGGAATTGCGGTCGAAAGGCCTTGCGATGTCGCACATGCCGGCCACCGGCGTCAGCGGTCTGGATCTTTACGTGAAGATGGATGGACAATGGAAATGGCTCGCCGTGGGAAGGCCCACGCAGTTTCCCGTCAACTCGGTGACGCTCGTGAAAGGTATCCCGGCGGGCACGCGAGAATATTTTCTCTACCTTCCCCTGTATAACGGCGTCCTATCGGTTGAGATAGGCGTCCCCGAAGGCTCGACGCTTGGCAAGGCGGCTCCGTATCCGAAAGATCACAAGCCCATCGTCTTCTACGGCACCTCCATCACTCAGGGCGGCTGCGCCTCGCGTACCGGCATGGTCCACACGGCGCTGCTCGGACGACGCTTCGGCTATCCCGTTATTAACCTGGGTTTCTCCGGAAACGGCCGCATGGAGCCTGCGATGGCGGACCTTTTCGCCGAGCTGGACCCGTCCGTTTATGTCCTTGACTGCCTGCCGAATATGAATGGACAGATGGTCGCCGAACGCGTGGCTCCGTTTGTCAAGAAGCTCAGAAAGGCGCACCCCGACACGCCGATACTCCTGGTCGAAGACAGGACCTATTCCGACGCCTTTCTGGTAGCGTCACTCAGGCAAAATAACGCGGACAACCGCCGGGAGCTGCGCCGCGCGTACGCCGGCCTCAAGGCGGAGGGCGTCGAGCACCTTTACTACCTGCCCGGCGACCGGCTTCTGAGGGATGACCTCGACAACTTGGCGACGGTAGACGGCTCACATCCCACGGATCTCGGTTTCATGCGTCAGACCGATGCATTCTATGAGGCGCTCGAGCCGATCCTGCTCGGCCGGGATTGAAAGGGCTGAAAATGGGACGACTGCCAATTTGGACGTACCTCCTCCCGGTGCTGATCGCATGCGCCGCTCAGGCCGAGGCTGCGAAGCCCGGCGACGGATCGGTCGCCAAGACGATTTTCCGGACACGGAACCTGCGATTGGAAGTCGGCTCGGATGGGCGGTTAGTCAGCCTGGCGGCGAAACCCGGGGACATCGAGTACGCATGGACCGATTCGCCCATGCCGATAGCCTCGGTGTACCGCGGCGGTCAGATGGCGGTCGGCTCGCAAGAGAACTACGCCGAGAATGAGGTCCCCGCTTACCGTGGGGGGCAATGCTTTCCCGCCACCGCCGTGCGGCTGGCTGGCGACACGCTCACCATCGAATTCGCCGGCGCGAACGTCACGGCCACCTACCATGTCACCGTTAATCCCAACTATCTCGCGTTCAAGCTGACGTCCCTGACGGGCGATCCGGTCGACCGTATTGACCTGATGCAGCTTCGTGTCAGGCGGCTGCCGTTTCTGGGGCCTTGGATCGACGTCGCTTATGACGATCAGTTCGGCATTTGCCTCTGTGCAGGCAATATCAAGACAAACGCAGGGATGAGCCAGTACCCTCAATACGTGGAGATGCGGGCTATCGCCACACGGGAAGTCGCGCTGGAGGGCGCGACGGCTGTGCTGTTCGGCTGCCCTGATCCTAAGCAGCGATTCCTTGACGCCATGGAAGTCGTGGAACGCGATTTTCAAATGCCCTCTGGCGCGAAGAATCGGCGCTCGCCCGTTCAGAAGTACTCGTATCTCTGGTGTAGCCCGACACCCGGCGACGTCGATCAGTATATCGCGTTGGCGAAACGGGCCGGGTTTCGCATGATCCTCTTTTCCTACACGGGATTTACCCGGGGCGCGGGCCACTTTCTATTCAACGCACGCTTCCCACGCGGCATCGACGACCTGAAGGAAATGACCGGCCGGATTCGTGGTGCCGGGCTGAAGGTGGGGATTCACATCCACTATTGCAAGGCAGACCGCACTGACCCGTACGTCACTCCGGTCCCGGACGACCGTCTTCACACGGTTCGGGCGTTCACCTTGTCCACTCCGCTGGACGATAAGGTCGAAACCATCGGCGTGCGGGAAGACCCCGCCGGCTGCACGCGGGACGACGGTCGTCGAATCCTGAAGATCGGTAAGGAGCTGATCGCCTACCGCGACTACACGACGCAGGCGCCGTACCGGTTCACCGGCTGCGAACGGGGACACCTCAAGACAACCCCATCCGCTCACCGCGCAGGTGCCGCCGCCGGATTGCTGGACGTGGACGACTGGACGAAGTTCATCCGGTTCGATCAGGATACCGATATTCAGGATGAAGCGGCCCGGCGAATCGCCGAGATCCTCAACGCCTCCGGCCCTTACGACATGGTGTACTTCGACGGCGCCGAGGACGTTCACGATCCGTTCTGGTATCACGTGGCCAACGCCCAGAATCGCGTCTACCGGCTGCTCGAGCCGCAGCCGCCGGTCTGTGAGGCAGCGACGAGCGGCCACTTCAGTTGGCACATGATAAGCCGGGGGAACGCCTACGACGTGGCCGGCGGGCACATCAAGAGCTTTTGCCACGAAATCTCGTGCCGCACCGCGCCGATCCGAGCCATGGATTTCACGCGGATCAATTTCGGCTGGATTTTTCAGTTTTATCGCGACATGGGCCCCGACGTGCTGGAGTATGTGCTGAGTCGCGGAGCGGCCTGGGATTGCCCCTTCTCGCTCCGGCTGACCTTAGCGGAAGCGGCCGCCAATCCCCGGGCGAACGATTGCTTCGATACGATCAAGATATGGGAAGACGCTCGCGTCGCGGGCAAACTTACCGACGCCCAGCGAACAATGCTCAAGACGCTCGATCCGGGTGAGTGCGAGTTCATTAAGACTTGGCCCGCCGTGTTCGGGCCTCGATGGGTCGATGCCTGGAGCAAGAAACCATTCAACGACCGGGAGCATCACTTGTTCCTCAACGAGCAAGGAGATTATGAGCTGGTGCCGGTCCGCAAGGTTCCGCAGGTCGCAGCCGGACGGGTGAAAGCATTCCTCTTTCAGCGGCCCGCGCAGGCGCAGGATACCTACGCCGTTCTCTGGGCAAAGGAGGGCCAGATCGATCTGACCATCCCTGTCTCGCCCGCGCATTTGACGGTCATGCGTCCCTTTGGCGCGCCCGTGCCCTTCGAGAAACGAGAGGAGAACGCCATTGTCCACGTTGGCGCCCGATGCTATTTGAAGTTGGCCGGGGTCAGCGCGGATCGAGCGCTCCAAATCCTGAGTGCAACGAAAGAGGCGAGCGATACGAAACGATAGCTAGAAAACGTCAAAAAGGAGAAAGATATGAAAAGAGGAGCTTCCATCCTGCTAGTCAGCCTGGCGACCATGTTTTGCCTGGTAGCGGCGCCTTTGGCGTATGCGTCTGATGCGAGCAAGCCCCCTGCCGAAACGAAAGAGCAACGCGGCGCCCGAATGCAATGGTGGCGCGAGGCCCGTTTCGGCATGTTCGTTCACTGGGGCCTCTATTCGGGTCTGGCCGGGACGTGGAAAGGTAAGTCCGTCGGCAACCGGGGAGGTATGGAATGGATTCAGCAGCGCGTCCACGCGGACACCTGGGAATACGCTCATGAAGCGGTCCCGCGGTTCCGCCCGAAGCAAGGCTTCGCGGATGCCTGGGCGAAGCTGGCCCGCGAAGCCGGATGCCGGTACGTGGTCTTCACCACCAAGCACCACGAGGGCTTCGGCTTGTTCAACTCTCAGTACACAAACTACGACGGCTATGACCTTGTCGGCCGCGACCTCTGCGGGGAGATCGTGGACGCCATTCGCAAACAGGGTCTTAAAGTGGGCTTCTACCACTCCGTGATAGACTGGCACCATCCGCAATACGACTATTTCAAGGCGGACAAGCTGCCCCATCCGCTCAAGGGCCAGCCATCCCCGAACGGGCCGCGCAATCACGACATCTACGTCAACTATCTCCACCATCAGGTCCGCGAGCTTCTCTCGAACTACGGGCCGATCGACATCATCTGGTGGGACTACTCGAAAGAGGGCAACGACGGTCCGTTCTGGCGCGCCGACGAACTGATGGCAATGGTGCGGAAACTCCAGCCGGCCATTATCTCGAACAACCGCCTCTATCACATCCCGAATATCGAGAAGAACGACTCCGTGGGCCGCTTGAGAACCTGGAAGCCGGAGCAAGGCGACTTCACCACGCCCGAGCAGACCATTCCCTCGACCGGAATCCCCGGCGTGGACTGGGAGGTCTGCATGACGATGAACACGACGTGGGGCTACTCCGAGCACGACCACGCCTGGAAAACGCCCGAGACGTTGATTCACAATCTCGTCGATATTGTCTCGAAGGGAGGCAACTATCTGCTGAACATCGGCCCGAAAGGCGACGGCTCGATCCCCCAGGAAAGCATTGATTCCATGCACGCTATCGGCCGGTGGATGGCTGTCAACGGCGAGGCGATCTACGGCACAACGGCCAGTCCCTTCGAGCGGCCGGCCTGGGGACGGTATACCAGCAAGCCGGGAAAGGTCTATGCGCACGTCTTCCAATGGCCCGATGACGGCGTCCTGCGAGTACCCATTGGCCGGCAGCGCGTCAGCCGTGCCTATCTGCTCGCAGATCCCAACAAGACTTCGCTGCGGACAGAAAAGACATCGGATGCGCTGATCTTCCACGTTCCGCAAGAAGCTCCCGACAAAATCGCTTCAGTCATCAAAATCGAATTTCAAAAGTGACATGAAACCGTCAACTTCGGAGGAATACATGACTCAAAATGACGTCACCGCTTTTGAAAGAGACGCCGTCGGGAACACAGTGACCTTATTCCCAAAAGGTGCAGCGTTTGGAAGGTTGACTATTGTGCTTGCCGCCATCTTCGCGGGCCAGGTCTTGGCCGCGTCTCCATCGGGCATCGAGTGGCGTCAAGTCACTCCAGCGCTTTGCGATGCGGTGTTGTTCAATCCCGGCATAGGACTTTACATGGCCGGGGGCAGCGGTCTGAGCTACAAACCCGAGCCGGATGCGTGGCTGCTGTCACTGTGCGATATTGTCTACTTCCGGCCCACGTGGAATGACCTCGAAGCGGATGGTCCGGGGAGCGGCTTCGACGCCTACTTTCAGCCTATTTTCGATTTCTGGGTCCGACAGCGAGGCAAGCGCGTGGCGTTCCGCGTGATGTCCGAGAGCATGCATTATCGAGGAAAATACGCCACACCCAAATGGGTATTCGATCAGGGTGTGCCGAGCGTGCTCCACCGCGGACTGCGGGGCCAGGACCAGGTTGATCCCGTCTTCTGGGACCCGCTATACCTGAAACTTCATTGCGAGTTCATTCAGCGCCTGGGCCGCTACCTCGACGGCCGGCCGGGCCTGGAGTACGTGGACATAGGTAGCATCGGCGAATGGGGCGAGATGCATCTCGGCCTGCATATCCAGGGACGATGGACGCCAAAGCAGTTGGAGCAAACCGGATTCACGCGCGCCAAATACGTCGCCGCCTATCGCCAAGTGATCGACGCCCATGCGCGGGCCTTTCCCAACACGCGCGTCTTTCTGAACGTCGGCTCCTACCCCGAGATCAACGACTATGCGGCCCTGCGCGGATGCCATTTCCGCCAGGACGGCCTGACGCCGAGCGGCCCGAGCGCCAACGTGGGCAAGCTCTACTACCACCCGTATTCGCGCCGCGGTGTGATTTGCAACTATGAGTTTCACAGTTCGTATCGCAGCATGGTGGAGAAGGGATGGGACCTTCGCGAAACGCTGGAGCAGGGTTTGAGCGATCCGATCTCATATCTCAACACGAACATCTTTTCGCCGCAGGATTGGGAAAAGGCGCCGGCACAGGCCAAGGAGCTTTTCCTGGCCGCTGCGAAAAAAATCGGCTTTCACTTCGCCATGACCCGCCTGCGCGTGCCGACCAGGTTGAACCTGAGTGACCGGATGCCCGGCCGTCTTCTGATCGAGCACACGTGGAAGAATATCGGCGTCGCGCCCTGTTATGAGAGCTATGCGCTGGAATTCACACTCCAAGACGATAAAGGCAACGTCGTCGCCACACAGAGGCATTTCCCGGTCCGGCCGACAGACCTTTGGTCTCCGGGTGACGAAGTTGTCGAGCGGACCTTGATCCGATTACCGGCCGGTCTGCCGGAAGGTGAGTACGAACTGAAAGTCGCGATGCGCATGCCCGAAAAGGACGACCAGCACATTCTGCTGGACCTGGCCGGCCGGGACGAAGAGGACCGGTACAGCCTGTGCCAGCTTGACGGCGTAGCCGCACAAAGATCGTCAGGAGTAGTTTATCAGCAAGGGTTCGAGCCGGCGGGGCACGGCTGGGGTGCCAGCGCGGGGATTCAATCAGAACTCGACACTACCGTTTTTCACGACGGTAAGTCCAGCCTGCATCTTTCGGGCCGAAAGACCCGCGGCTGGAACTACGTCTCGCACACGCTCGACACGCCGATTCTGCCCGCGAGCAAGTATCGCCTGACCTGCTGGCTGAAAGTGAACGCCCTCGAACCCCGCCGGCTGCCCCCCTACCTCAAGATCGGACTGACCGACGCTCAAGGCAAATGGCTCACGAACTGCCCGACAAGCAGATACGACGTGAGCAGCCTGGGAACATGGCAAAGGATCGAGGGTACGTTTGAATCTTCCCTGGAGACGACCGGTGGGCATCTTGCTCTCGAACGAGGCTCGAACGACGTACCCACGCGCATCGACCTGTGGCTCGACAACGTCCAGCTCGAACTGCTCGAAGCACCGTAAAGCGATTGACTATTGACTATTCGCACGGGCGCCACTGTTCACCGTGCGCAGTCCGTTCAATAGTCAATAGACATTAGTCAATTTCCAACGCTGCTTGCAACATCGCCTTCGCGTAGGCCACATTGTAGGTGATTCCGGCATATCCTCCGCCACCGGGATAGCCTCGGCGGAAGTCGGGTTGCTGACGGTCGTAGTCCAGCCCCCGCGGGTGCTCGGGATAGATCGTGCCGGCGTACTTCTGGCGGACCAGTTCCTTCATCACGCCGAACATATCCACCTGGCCCTCGTCAGGGAACACCTCCGCGTATTTCTCGTAGGGCTTTTCCACGCGCACGTTGCGAAAGTGCATGTGGTTAATGCGCTTGCGGCCGGCGAAGTACCGGCAGACCTCGACCGGGTCCTCGCCCATCTCCTTCGTGACTCCACAGTCGAACGTGATTCCATTGGCGCGGCTCGGCACGATCTCGATGAGGTGCTTCCAGCCCGCCACCGTCCCCATGATCTGCTCCGACCCCCGGCTCAGCGGCGCCGGGGGGTCGTTGGGATGGAGGGCCAGTCGGACGCCCGATTCCTCGGCCACGGGGACAACCGCTTTCAGGAAGTAGGTGATGTTCGCCCACATTTCTTCGAGGTTGTGCGCTCCCTGGCGCGGAAGTGAAGGCAGGTCTTTCATGCGGTCGTAGTCGAACGCCGTGTACCCGGCGCCGGCTCTTCCGGTCTGCTCGTAGTAGCCTTCCATCGCGCGGTGGGCGTAAAAGTTGTACTCGATCACGGGCAGGCCGGCTTTGCCCGCCGCGCGTATCGACTGGATGACCTTCTCGATTTCCTCGTCCCGGCCGGGCCTGCCGTAAATCGTGTTCCGGAATCCGCCGATCATCAGGTTGTACAAGGTCACGCCCTGCTCTTTGAGACGCTCGATGCGGGTGCGCAGGTCCGCCTCCTTCCAGGGGATGCGCGGGCCTCCGCCCAAGACGTAGCTCACGCCGAGTTGCTTGATTCGCTGGATACCATCCTCTCGTCCGCCGTCACCCAGGCCCAGGCAAAGCTTTGGCGTATCGGGACCTTCGACGATGGGCCAGCTCCGCGGAGCCGATCGCGCCGCCGCTACGGAAGGCGTCAAAGCCATTGCTCCCGCCGCCTGGATCATTGTTCTTCGGGATAGATTCACGCTCATAAGTGCACCTCCTTAGGAATAGTGAATAGTCGTTGCGTTCCAAAGGCGAAGGACGTAAGATGCCTTATCGTTATGAAGTATACTCCAGATAATCTCCTGGTCAAGCCGAACGTTATTGCAGACGGTCCGGCGTGACAGGTCGGGAGGATTTGTATGTCGATGATCCGTGTTGCGAATGCTCCGTGCTCGTGGGGCTCGCTGGAATTTGAAGGGATCTACCGAACCCGCAAAATTGCACGCTGAATTAGACAAACGCGGGTTAGTGATGCTCGGTGCCTTCGTGCCGGTGGCGCTGAAGGACGCCGATGCCCATGAAGCGGGAGTGGCTGAATCGTTGAAGGTCGCCCGTTTACTGGCTGAGGCGGCCCGGATGGGCGGGTATGAGCAATCACCGTTTCTGGCGCTCGCGGACGATAATGCGACCGATCCCGTACGGACGGCCAACGCCGGGCGGACAGATCGCGAGATGAGCCTGACGGACGAACAGTGGAAGGTGTTCGCAAGCGGAGCCGAAAAGGTTGCCCGCGCGGTGAAGTCGGAGACCGGCCTGCGCACGGTGTTTCATCACCACTGTGCCGGCTACGTCGAAAGGCCCGACGAGGTCGGTCGCCTGCTCGACATGACCAATCCGAATTTGCTGGGCCTGGTGCTCGACACGGGTCACTATACTTACGGCTCCGCGAAAAATGACCCGGCGGTCGTACTCGAAGCTCTGGACCTTTTCACCGAGCGCATCTGGTACGTACACTTCAAGGATTGCCACCCGGAGATCGCCGATCGCGCCCGCGCCGAGGGCTGGGATTACTTCGAGGCGATTCGGCGAGGCGTCTTTTGCGAGCTCGGGCAAGGCTGCGTCGACTTTCCGGCGGTGCTGAGCCGGCTCAGGCAGCAAGGCTACGACGGTTGGGTGGTCGTTGAGCAAGACGTCGTGCCGGGCATGGGCTCGCCGAGGCAAAGCGCCCAACGCAACCGCGAGTACCTGGGCGCACAAGGAATCTGAAACATCATCATAAATAGCTTGTGAAGCATAGAATTATCTCAGCCACTTTCCGGCGTCGGACCTTGCGTGACTTGGACCAGATCGTCGGGACGGATCCACTTCTGGAAGGCGGCCTGCACGTCCCCGGCCTTGAGCTTGAGGTAATGCTGGGCGGCGAGAGTCGGCTCGTCGAGCGGCAATCCGAGATCGACGAACGAGAGGAATTTCCCCGCGATGCTTTGCACGCTCGATTCGGATAGCGGGATGTTCCTGATCAACAAGGCCCTCGCCCGCTGCAGGTCCTCTTCGCCAACGGGCTCGTTCTGCATCCGTTTGAGATTCCGAACGATGATCGCCCGCGCCTGGGCCACCTTCGACGGATCGCAGGCGTATCGGACGGAGTAGACCCCTCGGGTCCTCTTGACGTTCAACTGCGAGGAGACGCTGTAAACCAAGCCGGCCGTCTCCCGGAGATCATGGAACAAACGCGTCGCATAGAAGCCGCCGCCCAGAACGTGGTTGCCGAGCTGCAGAGCATAGTAGTCCGGATCCGAGCGCGTCAACCCCAGCGTTTCAGCGACGACTACCTTGTCCTGCACGCGCTGGGCGTCGGGTACGGCGAAGACCGAGGGTTGATTCAGGGGCACAGAGGGTAAGAGGACGTCGGGTTTCGGGCCGGTCGCCTTCCAGTCGCCGAAGTACTTGCCGATAATGCGTTGAGCCTCCTCCGGCGTGGTTCGCCCGATCACGACAATCGTCGTCAAGTCCGGCCGGAACACCTTCCGGTAGTAATTCTTGACGTCCGCCAGGGTCAGGGACCGCACGCTCTCGGGCGTTGTCTGGCGCAACGACGGGTCGTTCTGGGGAAACAGGCCCTTCTCCAGTGCCCGGCGGGTCAGGTAGCCCGGGCTTTGCAGTTGGCCGGCCGCCGTGGCCGCCACCTGTTGCTGAACGATGCTAAAGGCCTCTTCGGGCAAGGCCGGGTTAAGCTGATTGTCCGCGAGAAGCTGCACACCGCGGTCGAACTTGTCGGCCAGAACGTCTAAGGAGAAATCCGTGCCCGCCGATTCGCTGGCGCCGATTTCATCGAGAGCCGCCTGGAACGCCAAGCGGTCCAGAGACGTCGTGCCGTAAGCGAACAACTGCTCCAACACCTGGTCTACACCTTCTTGTCCCTTCGGGCTCTCCATCGCGGGTCTGTTGCGAATGTGCCCGTATACGCTCACCGCCTGACTGATAGTCGTCGGCTGCACGATCAACAATAGGCCGTTGGGTAAGGTGGTGACGACGGGCTTAAGGGCCGATTCGGGAACGGACAGCCGCTGAAGCGCTTTGGCGGCCCATTCGGGCAGTTTCACACCCTTGGTATGTTTCGGAGTGAACGACTCAATGCCGCCGGGAGATTTGGCCGCGACCGCTTGCCCGGATGGTTCTGGCGTCAGGACAGCGACAATCGCGTTGTCCAGGTCCAGGTACCGGCGCGCCACACGGCTCACGTCTTCCGGCGTGACATGCTGGATCGCCTCGATATCGTCATCGGGCGAGCGCCGGCCCTCGACGGCAACCGCCTTAGACCACGCCATCGCCAGGCCCTGAACCGAGTTCTTCTGCAACTGGGCGTTGGTGACTTCCTGGCGTTTGGCCGCCTCGATCAGATCGGGCGAAAATCCCTTCTCGATGTCCTCCGCCAGAATCTTACGCGCCTCGGCGAGCAAAGGTTGCGGATCCTGGCCCTGGCCAAAGGCGACGACGGCGTACCCGAGGGCAACCTGGGGCAGCGTGCTTAAGCTAAAGCCCGCATACAGGGCCTTTCCCTGTGGCACCAGCGCGTAAAGACTTCCGCGCTGACTGCTCAGCACGTCCGAGAGGACCACGCTGGCGGCGTAGTCGTCGCTGTCGTAACCCGGCATGCGGAAGGAAATCGCGACCATACCGAACGGCTGGTCCGTCTTGAGATTGAACGTCTCCGGCTGCACCGGCTCCAGATTCACGGCTGGCCTCTTCGGGATCTCCCTAGCGGCGATCCCGCCGTATATTCGTCTGACGCGAGCGATCGCCGCTTCCGGCTGTACGTCCCCCACGATGACCAGGATGGCGTTGTTCGGCGCGTACCACGTTTCGTAGAACTTCTTGAGCATCGCCCCGGTGGTCTGGTTGAAGGATTCCACGCTGCCCAACGGCGAATGCGCGTACGGCGTGCCCTTGAACATGGCAGCCAGCAGCTTTGTGTAGAATACGTACTCCGGGATCGAGAGGTCCTGGCCTACCTCCTGTTCGATCGCGCCGCGCTCGGCGTCCCAGAGCTTTCCAGTATCCAGCACGCCGGACATGCGAATCCGCTCGATGCGCAGGGCCACGTCCAGGTCGTCGGCCGGGACCGTGAAGAAATACTGCGTCACCGTCTGCTGCGTGTCGGCGTTGAACTTGCCACCCATAGCCGCGACGATGTCGGCCAACTGCCCCGCCGTCAGACCCGGGCTTCCGCGAAACATCATGTGCTCCTGGGCGTGGGCCATGCCCGGGAACCCTTCCGGTGCCTCGTTCGAGCCGACGAGATAGTTCATGATGGTGGTAACAACCGGCGCAAGCGAATTACGAACGACGATCACCTGCAAGCCGTTGTCGAGCGTGGTGCGCACCACGTTGGAGTCGGCGGACTTTGCCGCCGGCGCTTGCAGAGAAAGCAAAGCCGATATAAGCATGACGCATATCACTCCCGGAGGCGAGACAAGCGGCGTCCGTCGCCTAAGTTCGGTCTTTCTTGCAGAACCAAAGAAGTTCTCCTTCCGCGGGCGCCGCTGCATCCGGCGCGCCCGGCCACAATCCATTGCACGATCCATATTCCACCTCTCCCTACATACGAGGCACGGCCAGCACGAGGTACCGGTACGCCCCCTGGTTATTCACGAGAAGGAGAACCGGAGGCTTTCGGGCCGCCACGTTCAGCACGCTCTCGAATTGCTTTATGCCCTGGACCGGCTGGTGATCGACCTGCTCGATCAACATGCCGGGCCCGAGTCCCGAGAATCCCGCAATCGAATCCTGCGCCACCGCGACGACGACCACACCCTTCTTGCCCTGGTAGCCGAGCCGGTCAGAAAGCTCCTTATTGAGGTTCTGGACCGCCATCCCTGCCACCTCAAGAGTGGGTCGAGGAGTCGCCTTGTGCGCCGCCTTCTTCATACGGGTCCCCAGCTCAATCGTGAGATTCTGCGTCTTGCCGTTTCGCAAGATAGTCACGCGAACCTTGGTTCCGGGCTCGAGCAACGAAACCTGGGTCTGAAACAGGCCTAAGCTGGTGATGGGCTTGCCGTTGAATTGTGTTATGACGTCGCCCGGCTGCAAACCTGCGGCCTCGGCCGGCGAGTTTGCGGTGACGTGCGAGATCAGCACGCCCTTAGCGTTGGCCGGCAAGTTGAACGCCGTCATCAGGTCCGGGCTCAGCTCCTGGATGCTCACGCCCATAAAGCCGCGTATGACTTTGCCGTTCTTGCGTATCTGCTCGTACACGTCCTTGGCCATGTTGATAGGAATGGCGAAGCCGATGCCGATGTTGCCATGTGGACCGAGAATAGCCGTGTTGACGCCCACGACCCGACCGTCCAGGTTGACGAGCGGCCCGCCAGAGTTGCCCGGATTGATCGCGGCGTCGGTCTGGATGAAATCCTCGTAGGTCGTCAGGTCGATGTTGCTTCGCCCGAGGGCGCTGACGATACCGGAGGTTACGGTGTGGCTCAGTCCGAAGGGCTGGCCGATGGCGATGACCCAATCTCCAACCTCCAGATCGTCGGAGTTGCCGAAGGGCAGGACAGGCAGATCGGTGCGATCTGCGACCCGGATGACGGCCAGATCCGTCCCCGGATCGGTGCCGATCACCTCAGCCCGTACCGGCTCATCATCGCCGACGAAGACCAGAACGAGGTCAGCGTTGCCGACGACGTGATTGTTCGTAAGGATATAGCCGTCCCGGGAAACAATGAAACCCGAACCCAACGCCTGTTCGTGACCCTGGAGCTGGGGAAACTGGCCCACGGACGGCTTCCTGGATTGCTCGTTATTGGAAGGACCGCTCGGGCCGAGCACGGACACCAGGTTGCCGGGCCCACCCCCCGGCCTTTCGTCGCGGGATTGCGGCATGGACGTCTGCTCGGCACCCGTCTTGATATCCACCCAAATGCCGACCACGGCGGGCGTCACCTGCTTGGCCAGCCGCGCCGTAGCGTTGCTGATCTCCTGGAGAATGTCAGGTCCTTTCTTCGCCTGAGCCAACGCGGCTCCGTGCGGTAGCGTCAGAATGCCGATGGCAACGAGCATTAGGTGGATCATGTGGTGCCTCCGATGCGATTCGTTATACATAGCTGCTCTCCTTTTTCTTGACCGGGTGTTCCAACTGCGGCGTGCCCACATTGCGCTGCGGCCGACGCACGCCGCTACCTTCGTTTACAGCGTACGCCTCTCGGCGCAACAGTCATATAAGGCAAGTCCTTAATCGTCCACAGGGAATTCCGCAAAAAGAGGCGGGTTTTGCTCTCAGCCGCATGCAGCACGATGCAAGGAGCACGTGTCCGACAGATATGCCGTCAGGCGGAGATCGCTGCTTGTCGCCGCTAATCCGACGCCTGCAAGGCACAGGTCGCCTGGTTCAGATAGCTGCACGTGCACCAACTGGCCGCATCGGCCATCAGTATCAGCCCGCCGGCGGGAATGGCGTTGACCCAGCAGCCCGGACGAATGCCGCCATAGTTCTCCGTGGAGCCCGTGCCGGCGGTCAGGTCACGATAGCCGAGCGTGGCGGAACGGAACACGAGCATTCGCGTCGAGCCGACCGGGATGCCGCAACCGTAGGACCTTGTGAACGTAAAGGGCAATTTTTGGCCACTGAGGAGATCCCACGCACCCGGCTGGGCGTAGATGGTCCGGTCGTTGAGGATCGGGCGGGATTCGTAGTCGGCCCGGACATCCCACAATCGCGTTCCGTCGCTCGGGCGTATGCCAGCCATTCGGTTGCCCCACTCGGACAGCCGAGACGCCTGATGAACAGGCTGGTAGCTCATCAGCAGCACGTCATATTTCGCGCTGTAGGCCAGCATCGTGCCGAATATGTCATCGCTGCTGGCCCACAACACCTTGCCGGTTTGCACGTCCAACGCGAGCAGCCGGCCGGTGGGATGTACTCTCAAGCGGCGCAGTTCCTCTTGCTCGCTCCGGCCGCTTGCTGCCGCTCGCCGTTTCGCTTCAGCCCGGCCCCCGGCCAGATCGAACGACTCATCGCCCAGCGCCGGTCCGCGGTCGATGAGATACACGCGTGCGTTGCCTATCGTAATGGCGTTGTGGCGAATGCTGTGTTCCGGCTCGAAGGTCCACTTAATCGCCCCGCTTCGCGCATTCATCGCGAAAAACAGCACTGACTCGGTAAACTGTTCCCTTGTATCCAACTTGGAAGCCCACCCTTTGATAAGATACCGTTCG
>JARRQQ010000101.1:0-9402 GCA_037381725.1 Sedimentisphaerales bacterium | reverse complement strand
TATGTAAGATATTATGTTCTTACGATTGTAAGAGGAGACTCATTATGACAAAACAAAAGTTAACAGCAATGAGTCCGGCGGAGACCGAGATTCGCAGACTTGCTGGACCGTGGCCTGGCCGACCTGCCAGACCAGTCTGAGAATCTCGGTCTCCGCCGGACTCATCGCTGGTAACTTTTGTTTTGTCATAATGAGTCTCCTCTTACAATCGTAAGAACATAATATCTTACATACGTAAGACGTGTCAACCGGAAAAATAAGAATTTTTTCAAAGGACTTTTCTGCTGGCCTTGGAAACGTTCGGAAATCGCGATTTTCAGGCCGAAAAAGCACTTGATTTATGATTTACGAATTAGGATTTTCTAATGCTACAGCGGGTTGCGTCTCTTCTCTAATGACCTCGATGAAGTTGATGATGGGGGCTTGAGCCGGCTGTGGGTTGGCTTGGCTGGGCACAAGCTCAACAACGAGGGCGTTGCCGGCCTTAATACCCCGGTATTCTCTCACGAGGGCCGTGTTGGTTTGTTCTGCAGCTTCCATGACGTCAAAATCTTCTGCGACGGTCTTGTCCTGGAGCTTGATGTCAAAAATACGCCGGCCCGCGCGGTCTTCCGGCAGCGCATTGAAGCCCAAGCGAACAGTATAGACGCCATCATTTCGCGTCAGGGCATCGTCCGTCAGTGAGATCTCACAACGCAGCATTCCGCGGCAGCCGGACGTGAACAGCCAGGGCTTGTCGGTGCCGGAAATGCTCACGCCTTTGAAGTCGTGCCGAAAGTATCCCATGTCGGGCAACACCCGTTCGTGCAGATTGAACTTCACGCCGTAGTTGGGGAAGTGCGTGTAGGAGCTTGTTTTCGGAGTGGGGTACGCGAACCAAACGGTCCCGTCGTCGTCCTTCCTATCGGCAGGGGCGCCGAAATTGATGGCGAAATGTCGGACGGGTTTCAGGTCGCCGGGTGTGACGTAGACCGTCCAGGGTTGCGTTCTGTTCGGCTTTCGTATCATGGCCAGCGAACAGCGGATCGGATACGAGCACGTGCAGCCGGCCGCCGCCTCCTGAGAGAGCAGCACGCCGTTGGCGGGTATCACGCTGATGGCGCAGCCCGGCCGGTAGGCGCCGAAGATCGTAACCCCGTTGTCCTCCTGCAGGTCGTAGAACGCCGTGCAGGCCGAGCGATAGAAAAGCTCCTTGGCCGAAGCCGCTGTAATCGCGCACGTATGCCCGGGCCGAAGGAACTCCCAAGGAACTTTCTCGCCCGTGATCGGGTGGTTGCGCATGATGATCTCGCCGGTGTGCAGCTTGCAGGCACGCGGCTCGATGATGATCTTGTCGCCGATGATGACCGGCCGGGTGCGATAGTCCAAAGCGCGGGACCATACCATATCGCCGGTGGCGGTGGACAACGTCGTGATGCGACGCCATTCCAGACCGCCCTCCTGGAAGCGCCACGCATCGTGATTGCCGTGATTGCCGAAGAACAAGAGCAGCCCGTCGGCACAAGCGGCGCCCATCCTGTCCCCGCAACAACCCGTCAGATCGACGGGATGTTGCCACAGGAGCTTTCCGCTTCGGGCATCGAGCGCGGAGACGACTCTCACGTCGGCGCCGTCATACGTCAGAGTACCTTCGGGATTTTCCTCTTTGAACAGCTCGGCACGCAAAGAGTTGATCAGATATTCTACCCGAGATCTGCGGCTGTATGATTTGTTTTCCTTCAGTTTCTCGGCGAGGAACGCCTGCGTCCGGTGCAGCTCTTCGAGGATACCTTCCCGCTCTTTGTATATGCCCTCACTCGTGAGTTTTCTTCTGCTCTCTAATGCTGCGGTTCTTTGTTCCGGCGTTATCCCGCTATCGGCGAAGAATATCTTCCCGTCTCCCAGCGCAACCGTGACGTTCGCGATCTTCTTGCCGTCATGCCTCCAAAGCAATTCGCCCGTCTCGGTATCCATGGCGAAGACCGCGTCGCTGACCATCAAGCCCTTGGTCACGGCGTTGGTCTGCAAGAACTCTCCACCCCGACCGAAGGCGCTCATGGCTCCGTACATATACCCCGACCGCTGAGCAGCCATCGCCAAGTCGCGCGGGTGGGGATACTGCTTGATCGTCTGCTGGAATTGTCCCCGGTACTCCTGGGGGACGTCCTCGATATTCTTGTATCGTCCATTGGCCACGAAGCGTTTCAAGATCGCACCGTAATCTTCGTTCATCGCCGTCGCCGTCGAGCCGTACAGGATATGATCCACGACGGAAATGTAGCCCCACCGCCGCGGTGTCCCATCGGCCGAAGGCGGAAGTTCGTATTCGCGGATCGTTTCACCCGTCGCGGGATCGAGGCGGTAGCATCGGTCGTGAGCCGCGATGTACAACCCGTCTTCGGTCAAGGTCAGGTTACCGGAATCGGCCTTGACCATCACGCGGACCGCGCCCGGGATCTGGCGTTTCCAGAGCAGAGTCCCATTGAACGCATCCGCCGCCGTGACGACTTCCTCGCCTTGCATGAAGAGCCGACCGTCCATGGCGACGGGGCTTTGAGCGAGGGCGTGCCGCTCGACCATGCCCATCGGTCCGGGCTCGCCGAACCAGAGGACGCCCAACGGCCCGTAGACTAGCTCATCGCCGGAGCAAGCTGAATTTTGAGGATCGCAATATTGTTGCGTCCAGGCCCCCGCGTCCTCTAACGGCCCGCGAACGTAGGTCCTCCAGGCAAGTTGGCCCTCGCGATGGAAACTCAGGCACGCCACACCTCCCCAGGGCCGAAGGAGGCGCTGGCCCTGCTCTGCCGTCCCCATTGTCTCACCGGTCAGGAGCATCCCATCGGAGACGATCAAGTTGGCAAAGTAGGTCGGCAGTGATTCCATGTCCCAAGGCTCTACCGCGATTTGCGTTCCCAACAGGCCGGCGGCACCGAGTTTCTTTCGGGCCGTAGCCAGTTTTTGCGGGTCTTTTTCGAGACCGACGATCTTGAGTTCGGTTCTCTTGGCTAACTCGTAAGCCAAGCGTCCTTCGCCGCAATCCAGAACCAGCGCATACCCTTTCCCGGCGCCACTTTCGGCTAAGATTTTCTCCGCGGCGGCTTTATATGTCTCGGCAAGTGCATCGTTCGGATACGGATCAGCCACTATTTCAGGCCTGAATTCCTTGGCCGTTGCGGTTTCGTTCGGGCTGAAACAATAGATGGGACCTTTATCGCTGCTGACAACCAGGCGCCCGTCGGAGATGGCCAGCGCGACGGCCTTGCCCGTTATCTTGCTGGTCCATACCTCGTCGCCAGTCTTGTCGTCAATGCCAACCACCAGTCCGTCGCCGCCTGCGTACACGACGTCACCGGCTAACACGACAGAACTCAGTCCTCTTCTTAGGTAGCGCCACTCGAAGCTGGAGCCTTTCAATCGTCTTTCTTCCGCGTTGGCCTGGTTGATCTTCTCTGTCAACGCGGCGATTTGCTTGTTGAGCTTCTCGCGGGCCGCTTCGTCGCCGGAGGCGAGCTTTTTCTTCAGTTTATCCATCTCGCCTTGCCACGCGCGTTCGCTTGCGGCAAGATTGGAAACCTTGCTCACGGCTTCGGCGTAGGCCGCCCGCTTGATCGCATAAACACCCTGTGACGTCACGATGTAGGAGAACTCGGGCGTCACGGTCATGTCGATCCCCGGAAACCAGGCAAAGGCGTCGCCTCGCCGCCGGCCGGTCTTGGCGTCGTAGGCGACCTTGTAAGGCCGACCCGAGTAGTCCACGCCGGAGATCAACCGGTCCTCGTCAAGCAAGGCCCACGTGCCGCCCCGTTTGGCGCCGGGGGAGGCGTAGAAAAGGAACTTTCCGGTATGGCGGTCGAACGCCGCCGGCATGGAGCGGCCGGACGGGACATACACAACGTCCCTCGAGGCAAGCATGTAACCGTGGGGTGATATCCCGCCGAACTCCAGCTCGTGGGCGCGGTCTCCGATGGTATCGTTCTTCCAAACCACCGAGCCATCCTCGGCTTTAAGGGCACAAACGTACAGCCCTTCATAGGGAAAGACGCCCGCCGCGAAATAAATCACGTCCTGATCGACCAGAACGCCCGTCCGAACGGGCCAGAGCGATATCATTCGGCCATTGCCGATGACCCTCTCGTCGGTAGGGCCGGGCCGGTACTTCCATACGAGCGAGCCGTCTTTGCCATCAAGGCAGTACACGTGGCCGTCGTCGGAGCCAACGTAGACCTTGCCGTCATAGACGGTAGGGGCGAAACGAACCGGCCCGTTGGTGCAAAACTCCCAGCGGGTTGCTCCACTTTCCAGATCGATCGAACAAACCTTATCCGTCGTGCACGAGCCGAAATAGGCGCTGCCATCGGCAATCACCACGTGGTAGGCGTTGTCGTTGTGCATCCGGGGCAGCTCTTCGCCCGGCATCGGCCAGGCGGGCTTCGGCGGATGGGCGGGAGTATACTTCCACTGCAAAAAGAGCTTCGGACCGACGGTTTCCGAGGTCGTTCCGCTGCGCGCGATGTCAGCCCGATACGTCGGCCAGCTCTTCGCGCCGGCCACAGCGCAAATGACCAACAGAATCAAGAGGATTGCGAATTGCGATGGAGATCGGTAACCGTCAAGCGAGAAAGAGTTGATCCGCCGCTTCATTTGGATAGCTCCTGTACTGATTGTGCAACATAATTAATGTCCCAAACCGGACCAGTACGTCAACCGGCTTCACCATATGGGATTATAACCATTAGGGCCGTTGCACGACAGTATTTTCTGAGCTTATCTGCGGACGAGTTGGCGATCTTCTTCCCGGCGGCGATTGATGATCTCGTCGGCCAGCTTGTCGGGGACCCGTGCGTAGCGAACCATTTCCATGGAAAAAGTGGCCATCCCCTTGCTCAAGCCGCGAACGACGGTCGCATAGCCGAACATGCTTGCCAGCGGGACCTCGGCCCTCACGACGGTGCAGTGGCCCCGCATTTCAGTCTCGAGGATAATCCCTCGGCGTGCATTGAGATCGCCCACAATAGGCCCCTGGAAATCGCCGGGCATTTCGACCTCCACCTTCATGATGGGTTCCTGGAGGCAAGGCCTGGATTTTCTGAAGGCTTCGATGAAGGCGTCCCGCGCCGCGATGCGGAAGGCCATCTCACTCGAATCCACCGCGTGGAACGTGCCGTCGTCGAGGCACATCTTGCAGCCGACAATTTCATAACCGGCCAGAGGCCCTTTCTTCATGGCAGCCTGAAATCCCTTATTCACGGCGGGGATGTACTCGCTGGGAATGCGCCCGCCGGTCACGTTGTCCTCGAACTCGTACGTCGATTCGCTGTCTCGGAGCGGGATCAGTCGGCCGATCACGTGGGCATACTGGCCCGAGCCGCCGGTCTGCTTCTTGTGGCGGTAGTTGAACTTAGCCTCGATGGTGGGGGCCTCACGATAGCTCACGCTCGGCGCGCCAACCGTCACCTGGGCCTTGAACTCGCGGCGCATCCGCTGGATGTACACGTCGAGGTGCAGCTCTCCCATGCCGGCGACAATTGTCTGACCGGTTTCCGGATCACTTCTGACGCTGAAAGTCGGGTCTTCTTTCATGAACCGGCTCAGGGCCTTGGCCATACGTTCCTGATCGACGGAGCCGGCGGGCGTGATGGATAGACTAATGACTGGGTCGGCGACGAAGATGCTCTCGAGGGAATAGTTGATCCCGTGGCTGCAAATTGTATCGCCGCTGGCGCAATCCACGCCCAACAGAGCCACGATGTCCCCCGGGCCGGCGTCCGCAATATCCTCGCGGTCGTTGGCGTGCATTCGGACGATGCGCCCGATGCGCAGAGTGCGATTCGTACGAACGTTACGATATTGTTGGCCTTTGACGAGCTTGCCCTGATAGACGCGGACGTAGCTGAGCTGCCCGAAGGACTCGTCGACGATCTTGAAAACCATCGCCACCAGAGGTGCGTCTGGATCGGCTGCCAGAGGGACCTCGGTGCCTTCATTGTCGTGATCGCGGGCGAAGCTGGAGCGGTCCAACGGGCTGGGCAGATAATCGCAGACCGCATCCATGAGGGGCTGGACACCCTTGTTCTTGAACGCCGAGCCCATCATCAGCGGGACGATATCGCGATTGATCGTGGCCTCCCGAATGGTCCGGCGAATCATATCCTGATCGACGGGCTGTTCCTCGACAAGCCGTTCGAGCATCTCATCGTTGAACATGCTGAGGGCTTCGAGCATTTCATGACGTGCCCGTTCAGCCGTCTGAGCATATTGAGACGGAATCGATCCGCGCACGACCTTTTCGCCGTCTTTGCCCTCGAACGTGATTGCCTCCAGGGCGATCAGATCGATCACGCCCTGGAAGTCTTCGCCGACGCCCATAGGGATTTGAATGGGCACGACGTTGAGACCGAGTTTGTTCGCCAGGTCGTGACGCACACAGTCCGAATCGGCGCCGACGCGATCCATCTTATTGATGAAAGCGATCCGCGGGACACGGTAGCGTTTCATTTGTTGATCGACCGTAATCGACTGGCTCTGGACACCGCCCACGGCGCAGAGGATCATGATCGCCCCGTCCAGCACCCGCAGCGAACGCTCTACCTCCACAGTGAAATCCACGTGGCCGGGGGTGTCGATCAGGTTAATGCTTTTATCATCCCACGTAACCTGAGTGGCGGCCGAGGTGATCGTAATGCCCCGCTCGCGCTCAAGGTCCATGTAGTCCAGCGTCGCGCCGCCCTCGTCGGCGTGGACTTCTTGCATCCGATGAATCCGCCCGGCATAGTATAGAATGCGCTCGCTCAGCGTCGTCTTGCCCGAGTCAATATGCGCCGAAATACCAATATTTCTGATTCTCTTAATCTTAGTCATCTTTCCTCAAAACTATCGTCAAATAAAACGTCAGACTGTTGAGCGACCCCTCATATCCGTCATCGAAGTGGAAAACAACCAAGTGGAAGGTACCTACAGCCCCAATTGTATCAAAACCGTTAATTCTCCCGCAGCCATCGGACAAAAGCAATCAAAAAATTACAATTTCTTCAAAAAATTACAGATTTTGCCCAGAGAATCCACGATTTCATGATCGAGAGGGCCGCCTCCGCGCAGCCCCGTTCATAAATTACGAGTCGGAAATCATGAAGCTGCTTTTTTCGCGCGGGCTATTCGACTTCGACCGTCAGCTCGTGGATCGACCAGTACCAGTCGTTGGAGGAGCCGGTCTGAACGATCTTGATGAAGCGGGTCCGCACGGGCTTGTCGAACTTGATTTCGGTGACGGGCTGCGTCCCCTTGCCGGTCACGACAGGTTTACCCCAACTGCCCCCGTCGAAAGAGACGTACACTTCGTAACCGCGAGGATAGTCGTTCGATGAATTTTTCGCATCGAGCATCAGGCCCTTTACTGTGCTCTCGATGCCGAGGTCCAGTACGAACCAATCGCCGGGCTTCATCGGCCTGCCCGTATCCCAGCGGGTCCCCGCATCGTGGTCCAGCGCCCGGCTTGCATTACCGCTGTTGAGCGAAGCGGTGGCCTTCAGACTCTTGTTCAGCAGAGCCTCTTTGATCTTGCCGATGGCCAGGCTAGCCTCGGCGGCCAGCGCGCCATCTTTCTTCGCACGCACGGCCAGTGCCAATCCTTGCTCACACGGATATTTCGGCAAGGCTGAGAGCACCGCTCTCTGCTCTTCGGTTCGCGTGGCGACAGCCATTGCCTCCGCGAGCAGTTGCACGGTCTCGGAGGCTCCGCGATTGGCGGGTATCCCGAGTAGCTTAATGTAGCCGCGGAGCGCCAGGACTTGAGCGGCCGAATCACGGCCAGCCTTGGCGATCTGCATAAGGTCGTTCAGAGGCGTCGGATCGGGCCAATCGGCCAGTGCGCGGATGGCGGCCATCCTGACCTTGGCGTTACCACTTCGCAATTGAGCGCGGACCGCCCGGAGAGCATCGTCACCCCCGATACGAGCAAGTACGGCTAACAAATGAGGTTTGACAGTGTTATTAGCTTTGTTCAGCCCTTCGATGATAGAAGCCGCAGGTGGTGTTTCGAGCCGGCCGGCGGCCGCTATCATCGCCCTCTCAATGCCGCTACGATCCGCATCATTTTGAGCCGCAAGAAGCATTGAGACCATTGCGGGGAAGTCCTCCTGGGCCGCCAACGCACCCAGGGCCTTGTAGGCCGCCTGGCGGATTTCGCCATCGGGGTCTTTAGCGACTGCAAGCAAAACGCTCGCAGACCCAGTTTGGCCGCGATTGACAAGCGTCTGAATGGCATTGACACGGACCGCCGGCTTGGCCTGGCTCTTAACGATATCCACCAACGCATCGCTCACGCCGGGGCCGGAGATGCGACTGAGACTGTCCTTTGCAGCCCTGCTCGTGGCGCGGTCCCCGACGGCGGATACCTCGGCCAACAGCCTGACGGTGGAAGCGTCACCCAGAACCGCCAACGCCCTGACGGCGGCCAGGCGGACGGGTTCGATGGCGCCCCTCGCCACTTGGGCGACGAACGGCCCGGCGGCCTTATCGCCGCGGGCCTCGAGCGCACCGATCAGCACGACCTGAGCCACCGGACCGAGCTGCCCAAGCTGCTCGGCAAAGGCCCTGGTCGCAGCCGAGCCGGGCATCTCCACGATCATCTTGCCGGCTGCAAGCTGCAAGTTGGCATCCTTGTCGTTGAGAAGGGCCAAAACGATGGGCACGGCCTTGTCCCTCTCGGCCCGCACGAAGCCCTGGTACGCAGCGATCCGAATCCACGGGCTGCTCGCCGGCGTGACCATCTGGCGGTAAATGGCGGACGCCTCGCTTCGCTGGCCCTGGGCCAGCATCTTGTCGGCGCACATCAGATACGCGGTGTCTCGCGTTTCCTTGAGAATCTTCGGCACGGTCGTCGTGCTCAGCGCGTGGGCCGCCTGCAAGTCGCTGATCCGACCCAAGGCTGTGATCGCGGCACGAGCAAGTTTCGCGTCGCTGCTTGTCATCAGTTTTGCGAGTTCAGGCACGGCTTCGCTGTCGCCACGCTGGGCAAGTGTGCTGATCACACCGATCTTCAGATCACCGTTAAGGCTGCCCAGCGCCTCGCGCAGAGCGGCGCCAGCCTCCTCAGCGGGCATGTATTGCAACGCAAATCGCGCCATGTGGGACAAGTCCTTATCGCCGAGCAACTTTGCCTGAGCGGGAACGGACTGAGCCGAACCGACCCGGCGAAGCATCCGGCAGACGAATTGCTTGCCGGCATACGTCGTCTTGGGAGAACTCAAGGCTTGAAGGAGCTTCGCCTCGACCTGAGGGAACGAGGCCGGCGGAAGACGACGAATCTCTTCCTCGATAGCTGCCAGACCCTGCCTGGACTTGCCAAAATCATACTCCTCGATGGCGCCGTAGGGAGCTGACAAAATGGGCCGCAAGCTCACCTGGTCGGCCGTTGGGAAATCGTCG
>JARRQQ010000100.1:11526-12618 GCA_037381725.1 Sedimentisphaerales bacterium | reverse complement strand
CTTCCTCAAGGGCACGGGCAAGACGATCGCGGTACCCGACAACTATCAGACGATTCAGGAAGCTGTCAATCACGCCAGAAATGGTGACATTATTTCGGTCGAACCCGGCACGTGGGTAGGTGGCTTTTCAGGGATAGTCGTGGTCGTAGACAAATCCATTACCATCTCATCGAAAAATCCCGATGATCCCTGTTGTGTCGCCGCGACTATTATCGACGGTTCCGGTAACAATGTTGGCATTCGGTTTACCTCGCAAACGGACGCGAAGACAGTGCTCAACGGAATTACGATACAAAACTGTGGTCTGACTTTTGCAGATAGTTCAGATGGAGACCGAGACAATGGCCACCCGAACGGTTTCGACGGAACACCCGGTGAAGGAGGGGCAATATACGTCGAAAATGGAGGCGGTCCCACAATCAAGAACTGCCTGATAAGAAATAACTCCGTCACCGGAGGCAACGGTGGGAACGGTGAGAATGCAGATGATACGGCCAATGCGGGCCGGGGCGGCTGGGCCGGCTGGGCGCACGGTGGCGCGATATGGTGCGGACCGGGCAGCACTCCCAAGTTCATCAACTGCATCATCGAGGGTAACGTCGCCACCGGCGGCAACGGCGGCGACGGCGGCGCTGCGGACACAGGCTCTGCAAACTACGGAGGCAACTGGAGCAGGTCCCAAGTCACTTACTATAATCCCAATAATCTGGACGTAGGATTCACAAATGGAAATCTGTGGGAAGTCTTGGTATGGGACTTCGCAGGGACGTACGGACCTATCTACAGCGAACCGAACTTGACCTCCTTCCTCGGGGACTACAGCTTGTACTCCGGATTGGGAGGAGGTGTGTACTGCGACCAGGCGAGTATTGTCACCTTTGAACACTGTCAAATCAGTAACAACAGCACTGCCGGCGGGGTGAGCGGAATTGGCGGTGACGGCCTCGAACCCCAGCAAGCTTTTGAAGCACCGACTCATGGAGGCGGTGTCTATTGCGCGGCCGAATCGAGAGTAACGTTCAGAGAGTGCACGTTCGAGAATAATACCGCCTCCGAAGTCGCGGCAGGAGTCACTCCAAATTATCGACTGGA
>JARRQQ010000100.1:0-11451 GCA_037381725.1 Sedimentisphaerales bacterium | reverse complement strand
TACGGCGGTGGCGTAGCCGCCAATAAGAGCGCAGCGGTCACGTTTGCGGACTGCAACTTTGTAGACAACGTGGCGGATTCCGGCGGCGGCATCTATATTAGGACGACAGAGGCGACAATCGCCGACTGTAACCTTGTTTCTAATACGGCACTTCGTGGCGCCGGGTTCCTCGGCGTGAACAGTTCAGTCGATGTGCTAAACAGTACGATCAGGTATAACCAAGCCACGATTGATGTCAACGATCCCAATAATCAAGGAGTTCTGGCTCAGGGAGCCGGCTTATTCTGCCTGCAAGGAGGGATCAACGTCCAGGACTGTAATGTCACCGACAACCAGGCCGACTTCGCCGGAGGTGGCGTGTATCTCCGTGACGTTAGCGGCGCGTCGTTTGTCAACAACCTGTTTACGAACAACTTGTCGGGCAGGGACGGCGGCGGCATTTCCGCAAACTGGTATACAGGCCTGGCGGTCTCCAACTGCACCTTCGCGGGCAACGCCACTGTTGACAATATCGGCGAGCCTAACGACGTAAGCCTCGGCGGCGGCTTATACTGCTCGTACGAGAGCAACTGCGTGATTACCGACAGCATCTTCTGGAACAACCAGGCGATAACGGGCAAGGCTATCGCTGTCGGAACGGGCTTCGAGTTCGATCGCAGACCCGCAACGCTCACTATTTCGTACAGCGACGTGCAGAACGGCCAGGCCGGCACGTTCGTGCAGGCCGGCTGCACCCTCAACTGGGGTCAGGGCAATATCGACAAGAACCCGCTGTTCGTAGATGGGCTACAAGGCGGCTACTATCTTAGTCAGACCCAGTCCGGCCAGTCGCGCACTAGTCCATGTGTGGACGCGGGTAGTGATTACGCGACCAATACCGCCATGTGGCATTACACGACGCGAACCGATGAAGTCTCCGATGCCGGCATTGTGGATATGGGCTATCACCATCCAGTCACACAACCGTGCAAGTTGTGCGATCTCGTCTTCGATGGCGTCATCAACTTCCAGGATTACGCGAAAGTAGCTGAGGCGTGGCTCGATAACGGCTGCTCCAAGGAAAATGGCTGGTGCCAAGGTGCGGACCTGACTTCTGACACACGCGTCGACTTCAGGGATATCCTGTTCCTGGCCGACTGCTGGCTCGTCTTCGACTCGATGGCCCCGACACCCAATCCGATGCAGTGGGAGGTCGAGCCACACGTGGCGGATGAATCATCCATCAGTATGAGGGCTGAGACCGCCTTCGACGCGTGGGGTTGGCCCGTCGAGTACTATTTCGATTGCATCGGCGACGCCGGCTGCCATGACAGCGGCTGGCAATCAAGCCCGACCTATACGGACTCCGGCCTGGCGCTCAACATGGAGTACGGCTACAGAGTCAGAGCTCGCGACGGCGTCCCGTGGATTCCAGACGACGGAACGGGCGAGCCCGGCAACAAGACGGACTGGTCGGAGATTGGCTACGCGGGCCGCGACAACATACCGCCCGTACCGGCGCCGTATATCGAGACGATCACCGCCCCGACGCCGACCTCGGTCACGATGGTCTCAATACCGGTGTACGACGATAGTGGGGTGGAATACTACTTCGAGAACGTCGTGGGCAACGGTCACGACAGCGGCTGGATCACGGACCCGAACTTTACGGACGTGAATCTCGCCCCCGAGACGGAATACGGCTACCGAGTCAGGGCCAGAGACAGGTCGAGTTTGCACAACATGACCCCATGGTCGGACACCGTGCTCGTGACGACTCCGGCGCCAGCGGATATGACTCCTCCTGATCCTAACCCAATGGAGTGGGACTTGGTCGCGGACGCCAATGGGTTCGACGGATTGCCTCGTGAGATCGCGGGTACCGGAACGTTCGACTATTCGGCTACCATGAGAGCCGTGGTCGCGACCGATGCTGGCGGCGGACCGGTAGAGTACTACTTCGAGTGTATCACCGAGCCTGGCTTCAGCAGCGGCTGGATTGCCACGACGGACTACACCGTCTCATGACGCTCTTGGCCAACCCATAAGCAACAAGCATTCGGCCGCCCTGGGTCTATCTGCCTCAGGGCGACCGAATTTGTAATTTGCGATTTATGATTCTCGATTGTTCACACTTCAGCGTATAGCTCACCCGCGGTCTAAACCGAAAATCGAAATTCGCAAATCATGAATCCGAAATCTTGGCTTTCACGGCCTGGTAGCCGTAGTGTACCATCAGGTGATCCAGGAGGACCAGGGCCGTGTAGTTCTCGGCCACAGGCCAGATACGGGCCACGATCGTCGGATCGCGTCGCGTGATAGCCGCAAGCTCCTTGTTCTCCATCGTGTATTTGTCGATCGTCTTCTGCGGCTTGTCGATGGTGGGCGTGGGTTTGACGGTCAGGCGCACGACAATCGGCTGGCCGGTGGATACCCCGCCCGTGATTCCGCCGGCGTTGTTCGACTCGAAGACGATCTTGCCATCCTCGGCCCGCATTTGGTCGTTGTTCTCGAAGCCCGTCATGTCCTTGACGGCAAAGCCGGCGCCGACCTCGACGCCCTTGACGGCCCCAATGCCGAGCATCTTACCTAATTCGCCGTCGAGCTTATAGAAGACGGGCTCACCCAGACCGGCCGGCACGCCGGTCACCATGACTTCGACAACCCCGCCGACCGAATCGCCCGTGGCAGCCACGCGATTGCACGCATCCACCATGTGCTGGGCGGCGTCGATATCCGGGCAATTCACAACGGGATGAACACCGTATTTCTCGCGGACGGCATCGGACGCGAGCTGTGGGGTCTTGGCCCGGATCTCGTCGATCTGTTGCTCGATCTCCGCCAGGATGCGCACCTTCTCCAGGAAACGCATCTCCATGTTGATCCGACCCTTGACGTATATCTCCTGATAGAAGGCGTCCAGGTCTCGCCGCATCGTCTTGTAGCCATCGGTGTACTTCAATGCTTTCTGAGCATCGACGTCGGGACATCGGACGCCCGCGATCTCCTTGACATAAGAAAACACGTTGATGCCGCATTTTTTCAGCACCTTCTTCGCAATGTATCCGGCACCGACGATGGTCGAAGTATATCGCCCGCTGAAAAAACCGGCGCCGATCGCGTCGTCGTCGGGGCCATACTTCATAAACGTCGCGTAAGAGGCGTGGCCCGGGCGCGGTGTTCGATTCGTGTCCTGATACTGCTTGATGTGAATGAAGTGACGATCCAGGTTCGGAATGAGAATCGCCAGCGGCGTGCCGTTCGTGTGGTTCTTGTTGCCGGCGTCCTCAATCGTATCCGCCGCGTTGAGGCCCGAGTAGATGATCGGCAGGTCGGGTTCTTTCCTCGGACTGCTCAATTCGTCCGCCCCCGGCTTGCGCAAAAGCAGATCACCGTAGATTTCCTGTTCGCTCAGCAACATCCCTGGCGGCACACCCTCAACAACGGACGTCAGGCCATCCTGGTAAGACCCCCCTGCCACCGTAACTTGAAACATGCGTCCAATGTGACAACCAATCATTTTTGCTTGATCTCCTTGTAAGAATGCAGCCGCGTGGGTAAAGACGACATCTGCCCACCCTACCGGCATAGTAGGGGCAACCCCGTGTGGTTGCCCACTCACAGGGCGGCCACATGGGGCCGCCCCTACGCACCTCTCATTTCCATATTCGCGCCGAGGCCCTTCATTAGCTCGACGAAGTTGGGGAATGTTACCCTGATGGCTTCGGCGGTGTCAATCACAGTTTGGCCGTCCATGACCAGGCCCGCCAGGGACAAAGCCATGACGATTCGATGGTCCGCCCAGCCGTGCAATCGGGCCGGTCTGGTTTTGCTGTGCCGTACGATAAGGCCATCCGCCATCTCTTCGGCCTCCACGCCCATCTTCTTCAGCTCTTCGGCCATGCATGCGATGCGGTCGGTTTCTTTGCTTCTCGCCTGGGGGACGTTGAGCAACTTCGTTGTTCCCTCGGCGAAGGCAGCCGTCACCGCCATCGCAGGCAGCGCATCCGGCGTCTGGTTCATATCGATTTCGGTTCCGTGCAGGGCCGCAGACTTGACCGTGATCGAATCGGCCTCAACCTCGATATCAGCACCCATCGCTCGCAAATAATCGACCACCGCCTTGTCCGGCTGGCTGTCGGAGAAATCAAGCCCGAGCAACGTTACGCCGTCTCCGACCAGGGCCGCCGCACACAGGAAAAAGGTAGCGCTGGAAAAATCCGCTGGCACAGCGGTGTCGAAAGCCTTGTAGCCCTGGTTGCCTTTGATGGCAAACCGGCGCATTGCTTCGTTCTCGTACGCAATCTTCTGCTTGTCGAGCCAATCGAGCGTCATTTGCACATAGCCCGGCTCGTTGAGGACCGTAACGTCTATTTCGGTGTCGTGAGCCGCTAGAGGAGTGCACAGGAGCAAACTCGAGACATACTGACTTGTCAACGCGGCAATCGTCGTCTTGCCGCCGGCCAGCTTGCCGCCGACTTCCACGGGCGCCTTGCCGTTGTCCTTCAGGCTGACGACCTTCGCCCCCAGATCGTTGAGCGAATTTATCAGCGGTCCGACCGGGCGGGTCTGGATTTGTTCGTCACCCGTGAAGGTCGCCTTGCGGCCCGATTCGGCCAGCGCCGCCGAGCCCATAGCGATGCGCAGGGTTGTGCCCGAGTTGGCCACGTCGATGATTTCGTCCGAAGGGCTGACCCGACCGCCCGTACCGGTGACCCTCCAAAGCTTGGGATCGGAGGTGTCGATCATCGCACCGAGCGCACTGTAGCAGGTCACGGCGGCCTGCGCATCGCTGGAATCCAGTGGGTTGTGGATGAGGCTTTGCCCCGCCGCCAGCGAGGCGATGGTGACCGCGCGAATCGTGTGCGACTTCGATGCCGGTATCGCCACCGTTCCCCCTAACCGAGATTTCTGTACGGCTATTTTCATCGTGCCGCCCTTCTACCAGAAAACACGGAGAATTGAAAGAAGATTTTCCACGGAGGCCCCTCAATAGCTCGCCCCTCTGGGATGGTCATAGTCGACACGAATCTCCAGCAAAAACAAGAAAAACACGTGCTTCGGCCTAGCGTAACCCGTGTCGTCATACGGCTTATTCCCGGTATGCACGCAGGAATTTTTGGGGTCGGCTTTTTGGCTAAAGATTGGCGATCGGACGCACGAAATTCACCATACTGATAAAGCACCACAAATGAAAGAAGGGTTTAACTCGTGCTCAGACCATTCTTTAAATGTATCTCATGTACGGTTCTTCTGAGCCTGGCATTGCCTGCGACCGGGATTGGGGCGGAGGAGTCCGTCGCGGACGAACATTCCGGGCCGCTGGACGCTCTCTATAACATGAGCATTGAGGAACTCATGGAAGTCACTATTGTCACTTCCGCCTCGCGATTGCCCCAGGGATCGGGCGAGCTCAGCAGCCCCGTGACCGTTTTGACGGCCGAAGATATTCACCATAGTGGCTTGACCAGTATTCCCCAGATACTTCGCTTTGCCTGCGGCGTCGACGTGCTTGAAATCGACCGCAGAAGATACGCACTAGGTATCCACGGTCTGCACGAGACCTTCTCGGACCGGACGACGCTTCTGATTGACGGCCGGCTCGCGGATAACCCCGTGTACGGCGGCCCCGATTTCGAGGGGCTCCCCCTGATGATCGAGGACATCGAGAGAATCGAGGTGGTCCGCAGTCCCGGCGGTGCCGCCTGGGGAGCCAATGCGCTGACCGGCGTAGTCAACATCGTTACAAAGAAACCGCCCGATGTTTCCGGCACCATGGCCAGGACGACTCTCACCGAATTTGGCGATAGCTACACACAGATTCGATGGGCAGACAAGTACGCCGATTGGAGCTGGAGGGTCTCCGTCGGATACGAGGACGTCAAAAGCTCTGAGGACGCTATCGACGCCGACTACGAATCGTTCGTCCCGTCGCTCAACGCCCTCATCGGATTCAACACGTTCGAAGCCAGGGACTTTGCCCGCAATCAGCGAATCGACACGGAGGCTTTATATGATTTCTCAGAGGCGACGAGATTGTCCCTGGGCATCGGTTATACGCATATCGACGCAGGCCGTTTCGAGCTCGGCGGTTATTATCCGCAAGATGACATCCGCGAAGATCACATACGCTCGTACGCCAAACTTGACCATCGTTTCGACAACGGTGATTCCGGCTATCTTCAGTGGTCCGGCAAGTTTTGGAATGGGAACTGGCCGATGGCCGGGCAATTTGATAGCGGACAGAATGAGTTGGAAGGACAATACAATTTCGCCCCAAAAGACCGGCACCACACGAGTATCGGCGCCAGCTTCAGATGGGATTATATCGATGCCGATGTTGCCACGGGAGACCAGCAGCAGGTGCGCATAAGCGGCGAGCCTCTCGATGAATATAATACCGGCCTGTTCGCCATAGATCGATGGGAGATGAGCGACCGCTGGACGCTGGAAGGCCAGATTCGCGGGGACTACTACTCCGGCACAAGAGCGGACTGGTCGGGCCGCTTGACCGCTCTTTACGCCCTGGACCAGGCCAAAAAGCACGTCCTTCGTTTTGCCGCGGCCAAGGCTTTTAGCACCCCTCTGCCCGAGCTGAGAAAAGCTTCTACCACTCGAATACCGATGGGCGGCGGGCTTTACCTGCTCAACGTTATCGCGCCGGGAAGCCTCGAAAATGAGGAGACCTATTGTCTCGAAACCGGTTATACGGCAACGCTCTCGAAGAATTTGTCGCTCCGTATCGACACGTACTATCAGCAATTCAATAAGCTGATCGGATATCGGAGGACCATAAACATCTTCAGTCAGGTCTTCGCCGTCGCGGACTATATTAACGGCGCCGACGCCTGGGGCGGAGAGGTTGAGCTGGCCGTGAATGGAGAATGGGGCAAGATATCGAGCTGGTATTCCTACAACGCGTTTGAACCGGATCGGCCGCAACAGGATTTTGAAGCATTTCTGCCAGCAAAACACAAGATGGGGATGCGGTACCAGCGTCACTTCCTGCCCGGCTGGACTTTCAACGCGAACTACAGCTATTACGATACCACCCCCGGCAACCCGGCGACGGGCAACCACGACGTCAATGCGTCCAATCGTCTGGACTTGATCGTCTCGAAGACCTTTAACAAAGACAAGGGGGAGATTATGATCGGTGTCAGAGATGTATTTGACAAGATTTACGATCCCATCAGACAAGGGATGGAATACGCGTCGCACGAAGTGCCGGGCAGGTGTCTCTTCGTGAGCCTCCTTTTGAAGTACTAACGTCAATGACTTGATAAAAGAGCATACAGCGCGGTAACAACAACTCACTAATGAAAGAAAAGACTAACATCGCAATAACTTTGGCGGCTTGTGTGGTCCTACTAACGGCTGCGCGGCAAGCTCGGGCCGAGGAGGTCTTTTATAAAGAGTATGAGATCAAGGCCGTCTTCATGTATCAATTCGTGAATTTCATTGACGGCTGGAGATTTCAGCAAAAGCCCGGAAAGGGTAACGGAGAAAACGAAAGCAAGAATGAACCAATCCTCCTCATAGGGATCATCGGCAAAAGTCCGTTCCAGGATGCTTTTGTGTCGCTGAAGGACAAACAGATCAAAGGCAGGAAGGTAGTAATCAGGTACTTTAGAGCGTTCTCAGAGCTCGATAGCGATAGGACGACGGAGCCTCATCCCCAAATCAAACAGATAAAGCAATGTGACCTGCTCTTTGTTTGTCCCTCGGAGTGCAATTATATCGATCCGATTCGGCACGAGCGCATTCTCACCATTGGCGACACACCGGGTTTCCTGGAAAGGGGAGGCATCATCAACTTCATTACCGAACAAAAAAAGGTCCGCTTCGAGATCAATACCGCCGCGGCCCATCGAGCAAATCTGGAGATCCGGTCCAAGCTTCTCAGGCTGGCCAAACGAGTACTCACAACGGACAACGTGGAGAACAAATAGCAGATAGGGCCGAAACTACTCGATCCCGGCTAATTGCGCCCTTGCCCAGACGTGACTGACGTCCAGCTCGACCGCCTTCTTGAACTCTGCCTTGGCCTCGTCCTTTTGCCCTTTGCCCAGATAGCCCAAGCCTAACGTGTAATGAGTGGATGCTTGCCGCGCCGCCTCCGCCTGGCCCTCGCCGAATTTCGCGAAGAAGTCGCTCGTGCTCCTCTCGGAGAGCCTGCGCCGGCTGCTTTCAATCATGTCGTCGAATATCTTGTCCGCCGAATCCTTCTGGCCGAGTTTCGCTAAGGCTAATCCACGGTAGAACCGCGCCTCCGGCCAACGCGTCGAACCCCGTTGGTCCGCCGCCTTCTGGAAGGACTCCTTTGCCTTGCCTTCATCGCCCAACGCCTCATAGACGGCGCCGGTATAGTAGGCCACCTGCGCGGCACGCCGGTCATTCTCGGGCCGGCCGACCGACAGATTCTCGGGATATTCCGAGGCCGCCTGGAAATCCGTCAGCGCCTCATCCGGTTTGCCGCCGTCAAGCCGATGTATGCCTCGCAGCAGACACGCATCGACATAGACGTCGTGAATCCCGCCTCCCCCTTCCCACACGTGGAAGTGGTTATGGGCTAGATCGTCAAGAGCTTGATCGTACCGGCCCACCAGAACGAGCACCATGATCTCACGCACCAGACTGTCGTTCCTTCGCGCCGCCGTCTCGTGGTTCTTCTCGAACAGCGCGAGCCTCCGGTCGACAGGGACGTTGCCGGCTTCATACAGGCGATCCAACTCGGCGTAGAACCGTGGATTGCTCGCGTCGCACGCCACGGCCTTCTCGTAGTCGGCAATCGCTTTCGGAATGTCCCCCTTCGTTCGATAGTAGCCCCATCCGAGATTGCGGTGCACGAGGGCGAACGAGCCGTCGAGGTCGCGCGACTTCTCCCACAGCCGGATCGCTTGCTCCGGCTGCGAATCGTAAAGCAAGTTGCCAAGATAGTAGTACGCGCGAGCATCCGACGGATCGTGCTTGATGGCGGTGTTCAGAACGTGGATAGATTCGGCCCGGAACGGGAAGCAGTAATCCGTCGGCATCTTCGCCGCCAACGAGAACTGGTCCGACGCCTTGGCATCGTCACCCTGCTGCTGATAGAAGTATGCGAGATAGTAATGGACCATCGGATACGTGGCGGCGAAGTTGACCTTGTTCTGCACGGGGCGCAGCAATACGGCAATCGCCTCATCCCAGAGGCCGCAGTCGCCGTAGTCCGTCGCAAGCTCAAGATAGGACTCGACCTGGCCCCGCATCTTGACTTCCAGGTCCGCCAGCGTTTGTCGGGCTTTTCGTCTTACACCCAGGCCCGTTCGAGCGAGATAAAGCTCGTTGATCGCCAAAAAATCGAGCGGATCGTCGGCGACCACGCTCATCGCGAGCCGCCGGGCCTCTTTGAACCTGCCGAGCTTTCGGAGAATCGCCGCTTTGACGTTCATGGCCTTGGTGTTCGACGCATTTGTGGAAAGCGATTGATCTATTTGCTCCAACGCCGTCGCAAAATCGCTTTTCCTGCATGACAACTCCGCCAACTGATAGTACGCCGCCGAATGGAAGGTGTAATCCCAGGTGGCCCTGTAGAGCGTATCGTAGGCTTCGTCAAATCTTCGCTGTGCCCTGAGCACAAGGCCGAGATAGTAATAAGCCTCGCAGTTGCCCGGCCGCGTATAGTCGGCTGAGATTCTCTCAATCGCCTTCCGGAGTTCCTGCTCGGCCTGTCCGTACTGTGCACGCTCGTAATCATTGATACCCATGATGGTATTCGTGCGCGAATCGCCGGGGTCCCGTTTCAACGCCTCTTCATAGTAGTCGCGCGGGTTCACGCGGGGATTGTGAATCTGTTCGAGGCGCAGGCCCGTCAGGTAAAGCTCCTCCACCGTTTTGATGTTCTCGGGCGCCGGCGGAGCTTTCACCGTCTCCGGCAAATCGGGGTCGTATTCCCTCTTTACCGGCTGGTAGGAAACCAGCGTCTCGTTCGAGGATGAAAGCAGAGAAGCCTTCAAATCGGTCTCTTTCGCGCCCGCAGGGACCGTCACCTTCTGCGTAAAAGGCTTGCCCGGACCGATGTCAATCGTCCGCTCAAGAATTATCTTGTCGCCAGCACTCAGGAGCACCTTCGCATTCGCGCGTCGTGACGTGGCGCAAAAGCCAACACTTGCCGTGCCGTCGGATTCGAGCTCAAGGTTCACCGCGGCGTCGCGATTGGCATTCTTGAACCCGCCGATGTCACGAATTGGATACCAGCACTGTTTGAAAGCCTTCACTTCGTACGGTTTGATCCAGCTATAGTCCGGCTGATTGTCGGAAAATGCCCCCACCATCAATTCAGCGTAAGGGCCATCGGTATCGGTCAGAATCTTGTCCCACATCCTGCCTCGCGGCCCAGGACTCCATTCCCAGAGCTTCGCCCCGCAGACAACGTGGTGGTCTCCGACGTGAACGACGCCGGCCTGCTTGCCGTGATCGTAGCCGCCGGAGAAATCCTCTTGAAGATGCCAAGCGAAGAAGGAAACAGGCTCCGGGTGGTTCTTCCACCAGCTCAAGTCCAGGCCCTTGTAATCGACGCCGCGATACACCTCGTTCGAGATGGGCCAATGCGTAAAGTCGTTCTTCGAGTGGTACGTCGCCACCTGCACGCTCGGCGGGAAGATCACCTGATAATCGTCGTTGGCGTGTACGGCCACGTTCGCCCAGTACAAGATCGAATGTGGAACCGCCGTGCGGTTGAACATTTTGACGGTGACATCCATGTACGATCTGTCGGGAAAAAGCGTAATGCCGATCAGCCATTTCATTCGCTGACGGCGCTCCGTCTCGCCGAACCAAACGGTTTTGCTGCCGTCGGCATGCTCCTCCAGCGTATAGTCCACCGGCATGAACGTCGTGTTTCGATGATGGTGAAAGACGCACCATTCGATCCCGCCGGAGATCCAGGCGCCGAGCATACCGATCAGCGCCGGCTTGATCACGTGCTGATGGTAGAAGAAATCGTAGCCGTTCGTTTTGTCGAGAGCCGAGAACAGCCGGCCGCCAAGCTCAGGAAGAACACAGAGCCGCAAGTAGTCGTTTTCCAGGTAGAGCGCCTTGTACGTTCGCTCGGTCCGGATGTCCGTCACGCCGTCCTGCACGGGATAGGGATATATCTTCTTCTGCGCCCCCTGGTAGGACTCATGTGTATAGAACATGGGACTCAAACCCGGCGGATCGAGCTGATAGGTCGGAAGCGTCAGCGGCTCCTCCCAGACTTTGACAGGCGATTGCGAAAGACCTACCGAAGCTGAAAGACAAACGATAAGAATCAGTGAGACGCATTTCTTGGGCATCATCTTCGTTCTCCGTGAGCAAATCCCAGACTGTAATTCTACTCAGAGGGGATGGTGACTTGTGTAACTCCCATCCCCAAGTTGCGGCTTTCCCTATGGGACGCCTTTGGGCGGAGGCTACCGCCCCACGATAGCGCAATAGATATTCCCGCTGTCA
>JARRQQ010000099.1:9459-20927 GCA_037381725.1 Sedimentisphaerales bacterium | reverse complement strand
GAAAGACTAAGTGATCCGCGTGGGCAAAAACGACATTTGCCCACCCTCCAAGCGTCTCACACCACTGCCACACGTTCATCCGTCACTTCGATCCCGAAAAGATTGAAATCTCGCAGAGAGTTGATATTCTATGTGAGTGAAGATTCAGGCGTGCTTTTCTGCCTATACGAAATTGTTGATAATGGAAAGGTCTTCAAATGAAGTGTTCAACGCAAACAAATTGTCGGTGGCTCTGTGCTTTGACGGCTTCGTGTTTCTGTTCGTTGGCACTCTCGTTCATGCCGGGATCGGCACACGCGGTGACACTGCCCAAGACGGCCAAGCTGGTTCCGCCGGAGACTATCGCGCTGGTGGACATCGACGATTTTTCCAAGGTGCAAACGCAGTTTGAAAAGACGAGTTTCTACAAACTCTACACAGACCCGGTGATGTCGCCTTTTGTCGATGACCTTAAGGCCAAATGGAAAACGAAAAAGAAGGAAGAAGCAGACGATAAGATCCCCGGGATCCTTCGCGACCTGGACGTATGGCCTCAGGGCCGAATCGCGATTGCCTTCATCTATGACGAGCAGGCGAAAGACGCGAATGAGCCGCCGATTCTGTTTATCACCCAGTGGGGCGAGCAGATCGGCAAGGTTAAGGAAACCGCCGCCAAGAACGTCGAGAAAGCCATTGGAGAGGGTGCCCGCCGGGAGGCGGAAGACTACCGCGGCGTGAGCATTACCACAATGACGAGCAAGTCATCGAAGGCGCTAAGCTACTGCTTCCTCGACGACTGCCTGATAGGTTCCGTGAGTCCGAACACGCTCAAATTTGTCATCGCCCACGTCAGGGGCGCCGGCAGCCCGACACTCGGTGATGATGACGATTACAACACGACCTTCAGAGCACTCGGCTCGCCCGGGGCCGGACAGGCCGGCTTCTACGTCAATATCAAGCGGATCATCAAACTGGCGTTGGCCGAGGATGCGGACGGAAAAGCCAGGACGTTGATCGACAACCTGGGCTTGAACAACGTGACTTCGTTCGGCGGCACGGTCGATCTGACCGGAGGTCCAGGCGGCTCCATCCTCGGCAAGGCGCTGCTGAAAATCAATGGAGACAAGAAGGGCATCTGCAAGATGCTGGAGGTCGAATCCGCCGGCCTGAGATTGCCCCGCTTTGTTCCTGCCTCATCGTCCTCGGTATCCGTAATCCATCTGAATATCAAGAAAGCCTTCACCGAGTTGGTTAACATTATGAACAGCTTTTCGCCGCAAATGGCGGCGATGCTGCAAATGCCGCTCGCGCCGCCCAGCACGCAAGGCGAGCCGCCTCTCCAACTGCAAACCGGGGTGATCGACTATTTAGGCTCGCAGATCGTCCTCGCCCAAACCATCAAGAAAGCGTCCCCCGACACAGCCGGGTCAAGTGGAGAACAAACTCGTCCGACGGAGCAGTCGCTCGTGGCCATCGCCATCAACAACCGAAGCGCTCTGGAGAAGTCTTTGGCGCTTCTGCACAGCACGCTGATTGCGCGCGGCAATCCTGACGCTCAGCGCCAACTCCTAGGCTATACGATATACTCCGTCGACACGTCGGGCTTTTTACCCTTTCTCGGCGGCGTCAGGCGACCCGGGGCAGAGGAAGTTCCATCATCGGCGTTTACCGTTGCGGACACGCATCTGATCTTCGGCGGCGAATCCACCGTCGAGCAGGCGATTCGCGCATTGGACGCCGGCGGTGAATCGATCGATTCGGCAAGGTGGTTCGCCAGAGCTAAAGCGAGCATACCGTCGACAGTGGGGATAGCTGGACTGGAAGACAGCGCCGCCACCGCTGAGCAACTCTGGATCGCAATGCGAGAGGCGAAGAAAGAGGATGGAGGTGGACGTTCACATGGCGAGATGCGCGTGGGCGTCAGCTCAGGCTCAATTTTCCCGCAAATGACGTTGTCGCAGATGGAATCGGAGTACGTCGATTTCAGTCTGCTGCCCGAATTCGATGCCGTCCGCAAGTACTTCGGTATCTCCACGTTCTACGGGATCAGCCGGCCGGACGGATTCTACTTCGAGATGAAATACCTGGCGCCGACTGACTAATGACTATTGATTATGGAAGGGGTTCAGCGTGACTGGGTGGGAGCTTCAAATCCGCAGATTCCCAGGGATGTTACTTCTAATTCTGTGTGTGGTGACCTTTTGTCACGGGACGGAGTTGTTCTCGTCGCGACAACAAAAGGAAGCGTTTCTCAAAGCTCTCAGCGAGCAAGATAAGCGCTACGATCCCATCGAGCGGATGATCCGTCGTCCTTTTTCGTCGCCGGGCTATCATACGACCTTGAAAGGCGGCTTCGTCCATCCAACGCGGGATTCGCTTAACTACGCCGTCGCCCTGCTCGATTCGGGCGAGCCTGAGCGGATCGAACGCGCCGAGCAGATTATTCGTCGCGTCATCGCCTTGCAAGACCAGGACCCGAGGAGCCGGACGTATGGAATCTGGTCGTGGTTCCTGGAAGAGCCGCTCGACAAAATGTCGCCCCCGGATTGGAACTGGGCCGACTTTTGCGGAACACAATTACTCCAAGTGGCCATCGACCACATGGACCGCCTGCCCGCCGACTTGCAGCACGACGTCACCGAGTCGATCCTCCACGCCGGCCGCGCTATCAAGCGCCGAAACGTCGGCCCGGGCTATACGAACATCGCGGTCATGGGCGCCTACGTGACGCTCGTCGCTGGGGAACGTTTCGATGACGCGGAGCTGGCCGACTACGGCAAGGCCCGGCTCAAGCGGTTTTACGACTACACGTTCGAGAACGGCTCATTCAGCGAGTACAACAGCCCGACGTACAGCATCGTGGCGATCCGAGAGCTGACGCGCATGATTCGCCACGTCAGGGACGCCGAATCGCAAAAGCTCCTTCAAGAGCTTAATCGCTTCGCCTGGCATCACGTCGCGAGGCACTTCCATCCGCCGACCCGTCAGTGGGCGGGTCCGCACAGCCGATGCTACGCCACGCTACTGCGCGACAATACGCTGGCCTTCATTCAACGAGCCACCAACAACAAGGTAAATTTCCTGCCCGAAAGCGAAGCGTTCGAGAGCCTCGACGCCCACCGCCTCGACGCACATTGCCCCGAGGAGTTTGTGCACTATTTCACGGAGCTTTCGGAGCCGCGAGTGGGGATCGAGACGTTCGCCCGCAATGCCGGCGACGCACACGACGTGATCGGCACGACGTATCTGCATCCGGATTTCACGTTAGGCTCGGTCGATATCGGTGACCTCTGGAATCAGAGGCGCCCTCTGCTGGCCTATTGGAAAACCAAGGCTGGCGTGGTGGCGATGCGCCTCCGCTGCCTCCACGACGATTACGATTACTCGTCCGCGAGTCTCTTTACCGTCCAGGACAAAGGCGACGTTCTCGGCGCCGTCGTTTTTGCCACAGATCGAGGTGACACTCACATCTCGCTCGACCGGCTGAAGGACGCAACCATCAAAGCGAGGGACCTGCGATTGCGTTTGCAGCTCGAAGGCGCGATTGACAACGTCGTAATTACCCCGCGTCGCTCGGAGCCGAGCAACGAAGCCGGGCCGCGATCATTTCGCATTTCGGACGATCCCATTGACGTCACGTTCTCCGTGCCCTGTGTGAGATTCGACGATTCACCCGTCGCGATCGAAACTACCCGCTCCGGTGACATTCGCTCGATTGATATCATCCTCTACCACGGACCGGAGAAGGACATCAACTTCGCTCGAATCAACGAAGCCGCCGTTATCTTCGCGTTATCCGTTTCGACTGCGCAGACTTCCATCCCCAATAGTCAATTGTCAATAATCAATAGTCACTCTCGTATGGTTGCCAGTTGGTTGCGGGTGGACAAGCCGCGAATGTCACTGAGTGTTCCCGTTAAGCCACTTGCGTCGAGAAAGCAAAAGGCTACTGCGTCAGCCGAATTCGGTGACACAGACCCCTGGAAGAGCTCGCTGGCGCTCGTGCATTGAGTGAAATGTGCCTGTGATTGTAGTGGCGCCGTAAGGCGTTCTTTTGCGTCATCCTCGCTCAGATGCCCTTATGGGCACACCACGAACAACGTGCGTCCGGCCGTCGGGTCATTGGACCGTTTGTTTGAGCTCCTTGATTCGGGCGGTCAGAAGCTCCTCCTTCAGTCTTTCCAACTCTTCCTTCAGTCTCAGCACTTCCCTCTTCAGGTCCTGGAATTCTTTGAGTAGCATCTTATGTCCCTTCAGCAGTTTCTCGAACACGACAACTCACGACAATGTCGAGGACTGTTTATTCGTCGCCGACTTTGACGCGCCGCCCTGCCTTCGTTTGCCGAGCTGCGACCAGACTTTCACTCCGATGTATCGGCAAAAAAGGTATGAATACTTTAGATATTATCGGTCGTAATGTGCTTTTTTGGGTTCCTTTCTGTGAATTCCCGCCACTCGAACGTTCACCTGCAACCGCCGACCGCACGGAAATTGTCGAAAAAAAGTACGCCGGATTTGCGCAGTCTGTCGAAAATAGTCTGAGAGACGTGGTTGTCACGCGGTGGTGACCCGATGTGCTTCGTGCCACGTTGAAGTGTCGTTTGGACGCAGAAGACGTGTTTGATCCGGAATACAAGAATTTAGACTGTCCGCAATGCCATCTCCGGCGAATCTATTTCGACCGGGACATCGGTTTCTATTGCATGTCGTGCGGCCGGGAATTCAGCCGCGATGAAATCCTCCTGCTCATCGAAAAGGCTGAACGAACCGCGCAGCCGAAGCCAAAGTCCGGTAAAAGCAAAAAGCGACCTCCCGTCGAAATCAAGGAGCTGCCGGTTCCCAAGGCAAAGAAGTCACGACGACCCGCCCGTGATGCGACCAAGCGTGACAAACCGAAAGGCGACTGACAACTTCAGTCACTTCAGACTATAGGCACTTCCTGGGTTCTTTTGTTTGGACTATGGCAAGAACTTTTTCGGTGACGCCAGTTTTTCCGGCAGGTAGTGTTCGATCACGTAGTTGAGATCGTGCACGGCGAACGCCTGCTGCTCGGCTCTGACCCCCATGTCCAGCAACTGCTTGATCGCGTCGCGCCACGGCTGATAGTGCTGCACGAACGGATCGTTCTTCAAAGCGTCTTTCGCGCGTTTGACATCGATCTCTTTGAGCGGATGCGTCGGAAGCTTGTAGTCCACAATGTCCTGTGGCGTGACACCGGAACGTCGCGGTGGGGACGCAGAAGTAACGGTTGATGTGTGCGGCGTTGCCCGAGCCGACCTTGAGTGTACGATAGATATTGAACATACCGTATGGGTCACAGTCCACGAAAGCGTATACGGGCAGCTTCAACTCGTCGGCGAGTCGCCGGATAAAGCGCCGGCACGCGCGCGTGGGCACGCCCCCCATCGAGATGAGGATGCAATTGGCCGTGCGCCAGTAGCCGTGCTTGACCAAGCGCTGAAACATGCCCGCCGTCTCGATGGCCAGGATGAACTTGGCCTGGGTCTCGAACTTCAGGTGCTCGACGGAGATCGGGATCGAGTAGGCGCCCGAACCGAATCTCGTGCAGTCGATGCGGAGCGGCTTGCCGCTGTCCGGTTCGCGGTCGATCACGATGAGCTTACCGGCGATCTCGCCGCCTTTTTCTTCAGGGATGAAGCCGAGCTGCTCGCGATTGACCTCGAACAAACCCTCGATGTCGTCGATCACGGTGTCCGATTCGGGCTGCTCGTCGAAGCGCGCCTCGTCCCAGTTCTTCGAGACGTAGTACGCTTCTCGCTTGGTCATGATCTCATCGTCCTCGACCAACGTCTTGGCCTGTGACATCATCCGCAAGGTTTGGGCAAACGTCTTGACCGTGGCGACGGTCAGCGTGCGCGTCTTCTTCTTTCCCTTAAGCTCGAAGAAGCCTTTCTTCGGACGGTACTTCACGTTGCTTAGCGAGCGCAAAGGGAAGGACAATGTCGGTTTGTTCTTTCGCTGTATTTTGGACCGGACCGAACCGGCGGTTTCTTTGATTTGCGTGGCAATTGTGCTCACGAGCGGCTCCTTTCGAGAACGTCGGTCAATTGAGTGACGATTTTCTTTTCCTGATTGTCGGTCAGCTCCAGCATTTCCCGCAGGGCGATGGCGATGTGAGGGATGTACTTATGGATATAGGCCTTCTTGCGTTCGGATTCGACCGCCTTGCGACGTCGCCGGATGAATACGGCCAAACGCCGCCCGCATTCCTGCAGCGCGAGGCGCACCTCCTTGATGATCTCGGGATAGTGGGCGATGGCTTCTTTGCTCTCCGACGTGAAGGGGACCCAGACCGACGCCATGTGGACCATGATGATCAGAGGCCCGGTGGGCAGAGCGCCCGCCGATTGTTGAAGGGCGTAGTTACGCCAGCCCGTGGTGAGCACCGAGCGCGTAATCGCACAGGCCGATTGCTGATAGAGCAAGGGCACGCGGTTGGCGTAGCGCAGCACGCGCGCGAGCTTGTCGCCGGGCAGCGAGCCGCCATAGGCTAAGCCCGCCTCGATCTGGAAGGGATTGCCGCGATAAACGCTGGGCGGCCGGGTGACCGACGTGTAGAAGTGGGCTTCGATCTGTTTCTTTAAGCCGGCCAGAATCAAAGCCTCGCCGATCGGGCTGAGACAGTCCGTAGGCGGGTTCATGATCTTCGTCTTGTTGATCGCTTTGAAGAGGTTGTTGGCCTCCTGCCGGGCAATCCGCGACGGGCGGGAACGCTCGGAGACCTTCGCCTCATCACAGATCATCTTCGCCACCCGGCTGCTGATCCGGGAAAAGTCGGAGTGCAAAAACGCCTGGAGCGTGCGGGCCTTGGTATCGTGGAGCATCTTGATGAGCACGCCTAACTCCACGCCGTAGGGGTGCGGCTTGATCTCCCGGGTCTGGACGGGCAGCTCTTTCGACGCACGCTCGTATGATTTCGTTTCGCCGTCCGGGGTCACGAACTCCAGGGCCACGTGAGGATTGGCGATGGCGGTCTGTTCGAGATACTCCTCGACCGACTGGCGGCCCCTTTGAAACTTGGCCTCCATCTCGATCTGGACCCTGGTTCCTCGCGGAACGTCCCACTCGATGGTCTCATCCACAATAATGCGCGGCTCGTTCTTCTTCGTGTCAATCTCAAGCTCATAATGGTGTGCGGGCTTGTTGCGTGAGGTCTTCGAGGTGATCGAGGTCGGCTTTCCCGTCGTGAGCTGTCCGTACATGCCGGCGGCGGATATCCCGATACCCTGCTGGCCCCGTGACATCTTGAGCCGGTGAAACTTGGACCCGTAAAGCAGCTTGGCAAAAATCCTGGGTATCTGCTGCTTCAGGATGCCCGGCCCGTTGTCTTCAATCGTCACGAGAAAGCGGTCTTCGTCCTTCCCGGGTGTGATGGCTACCTTCACATCGGGCAGTATCCCCGCTTCCTCGCATGCATCCAGCGAATTGTCCACGCCCTCCTTGATGGTCGTCAGCAAGGCCTTGCGCGGGTTGTCGAAACCCAGAAGATGCCGGTTCTTCGTGAAGAATTCCGCCACGGAAATCTCGCGCTGCCGCCGGGCCATGTCCTCGGCGGTGACGCGCGTCCGAGACTTGTGATTTTCGATTTTCGATTTACGATTTTCCATTGCAGCTTCATCCGCCCCGGCTTCCGAGCCCGGTTTGATGGTCTCTTCCGCCGTCCTTGCTTTGGACCGTTTCGGTGCGCTGCGTTTCTTCTTTGCCGTCTTCTCGGCGGTTTTGGTTTTCTTTTTTGCCCTTTTCTTCCCGGTTTTTCCCATAGGCTCGACTCCCTGGCCATCGGTTATTGACTATTGGCAATTGACTGTTGACTATTTGCACGTGATCATCAGGCTCGACCCTGCATTCCTTTCAACAACCAATACTCAGTGCTCAATTCATAACGAACGATGGCATTGCAGTCAAGCCTGTTCGTAGTAACGCCGTAAGGCGTTCATAGCGAGGGCACTTCGCCGTGCGTTGCCCGGAACCCACGCCGTCATTCCGAGTGTAGTCGGGGAATCTGGTTCACAATGGTACAGGCTCTTCCGTTCCAGACCAGATTTCTCCACTCGCTGCGCTCGGTCGAAATGACAAGAGCGCGGGGCGCTTCGGTCGAAATGACAAGGGAGCGGGATACCTCGGTCGGAACGATAAGGGAACCGGATGCTCCGGTCGGAACGACAAAATGCAGCCCAGCCTTGACAATGTTCTGTCCGTTGCCAACATAGGGGACGTATGAACAAAGTCTGGATAAAACTGATTGTTCTCGTTTGTCTTGTCCATCCACCTGTGTGTGTTATTGCCGAGGAGCTTGGCTGGGTTGGCCCCGGCTCGTATCGCCTGATCGTCTCGGTCGCTCCCGCGCGATCATCGTGGAAGACGGTCCCCGTGAGTGTGACAATGGATTTGGCGCAGATCGAAAAGAAGCTCGATTTGCCCGCCGCCACAGTGAATTCGGACGGCATTCGCGTGGTAGCCTACGACAAGAATGGACACGCGCGGACGCATGATCCCGGCAAAAACGGACAAGAGAGGTTCTATATTCCGTACCGTTTGCGCCAGGACGGTCCGGCCGGCCGGTGGCGTGTGAGCTGGCGAACGGACATCCGCGACGTGAATCGATTCGGCATATACTTTTCCGCAAAAGGGGACGGCCTCATAGACGCAATGACGGAAGTGCCCGTCGTGGGAGACGGAGATTTTCTTTCATTCGGACGGCGCGGCGCCGTCGGGCCTTTCAGTGAAGGGTATAACGAAATCGTCGCCGCTGCGGATGTCGATCTGGACGGCGATCAGGATTTGTTTGCTGCCTATTCGGGGACGGCGGAAAAAGGCGGTATCTTCTATTTCGAGAATATCCACCACGAAAAGCGGCTGTGTTTCAAACCGGGCCAAAGGATTTATCCGCTCAAAGAGGAATTCCAACCTATCGACTGGGACGGGGATGGGCAGACTGAGTTGTTGATTGGAAGCCGGATTTTTGAGCTGGTTCGAGAAGATGGTCGTCTCCGCCTGAAAAATTCCGGGAAGCTGCCGGAGTATGGCCAGGCCAATGGTGTCTATATCGACTGGGATGGCGACGGATTGAGAGATTTTCTGACGATCCGCCGGATCCCAAGGGATTACTATCCGTCGCCGGCGGTCTGGGACCGGAGCCAACCACCATTTTCGCCCCTCGGCGTCTGGTTGGGTGAGAATTCTCGCAGCGAGATTGTCTTCCATAGGAACGTCGGCTCGGTGGAGGCTCCGCAATTTGCCGCGGCGGTTGCCGTCCAGGCCAATGGAACGCCCATCGAATCATACGGCACTCTCCACCTGACCGCCGGAGACTGGGATGGGGACGGCGACGCGGATTTGATGGCGGGCAATTCCTTCCAATTGCTGTACTTCGAGAATGTCGGCGAGGCGAACCGAACCAGGCTGGCGCGCGGGATTTCTCTAACCACGGAAAGAGGCGAGCAGCCGTTCAGGGTTTATGTTCGTCCATATCTGGCAGATATGGACGGTGACGGCGACCTCGATATTCTCATGGGTAACGAGGATGGGCGCCCGACGTGGTTCGAGCATTTGGCCGACGGGAAATTGGGCGAGGAACGACTCCTATTGCAGCGGGACGCTGTGGTCGACGCAGGCTGCCTGTCGGTACCCGTTGCGTGCGACTGGGATGGTGACGGCGATTTCGATCTTCTGGTGGGCGACTCATCGGGCTTCGTAGAGTATTTCGAGAATACAAGTGGCAAGGCGGAGGAATTCTCGTACGCCCCGGGCAGAAGATTGGATGCAAATGGTACGAAGCTTCGCGTGCAGGCCGGCAACGCAGGCTCGATTCAAGGACCGGACGAGGCGAAGTACGGCTACACAATGCCGGAGGTAACGGACTGGGACCAGGACGGTGATCTCGATTTGCTGCTGTCGGATGTCAAGGGTGAGAATATCTTCTACGAGAATATTGGCGGTAGAACAAAACCGAAGCTGACGGCGGGCAGATCGTTGCTGGTGGACTGGCCAGGCAAGCCGCCGAAGCCAAGCTGGGTTTGGTGGACGCCTGGTCCGTCTGAATTGGTTACGCCCTGGCGTTGCCAGCCGGCTGCGGTGGACTGGGACGGCGACGGCCTCACGGACTACGTGACGGTCGATCACGAAGGGTATCTGGCTTTCTACCAGGCCTTCCAGAAGAATGGCGAGAAATGGCTGAGGCCCGGACAACGGGTTTTCAAGACGGAAGATGGGAACGCCATTCGTTTATCTGAGCTGGCCGGCGGACAAGCCGGGCGGGCGAGGGTTCGTATCGTGGATTGGGATGGCGACGGCGATCTCGACATACTTCACAACGCACATCACTTGTTCGGCGAGGCCCAGACTTTGCTAAAGACAGTGACCAACGTGGGATGGTATGAGAACGTCGGAAGCAAAAGTGAAGCCGTGTTTCACTGGCGGGGCGAGTTAATAAAAAAGGAAATCCCGATGAGCAGCGAGCACAGCACGACGCCGGAATTGATCGACCTGGACGGCGACGGACGGCTGGATTTGCTCTTAGGCGGCGAGGATGGCAAAATCGAATGTTACCACCGCGCGTTCATCGAGAACGATCTGCCGAGCGTCACCGTGCTAAGGGTCGAGAAATGGGCCGGCTGATGCTTTGCCAAGCACGACGCGGTGGCTTGTCATTCCGCACTTGATGTGGAATCCATCATGGCACGCTTATGGATCCCCGCTTTCGCGCTTGTTGCCGAACGCTGGAGTTGGACGTTTGAGATTGCCACGGCCTATTCCATAGGCCTCGCAATGACATGTAAACGCCGCGTTTGTCATTGCGAGGAGCAAAGCGACGAAGCAATTTCTCTTTTAGCAACAAACTCCTCCACGGCAATAGGAACGATCCTTTGAGTCTTAGCAGACGGTTAGTCCACCCGTTCGCAGATAATATTTGTGAGGTCCAGGCCCAAGCCTTGAGACTTTTCGTTCTTGCCAACGAGCTTGAAAAGAAGCTTGTTCGGTCCTTCGGCCAAATCCAGCGTGGCAACGTACTCATTCAGTGCGGGTTCTCTTTCGGCGGCGTACAAATCCACGACCTGCCCCACGGGTGCTTCGTCCCTGAAGAGCTGCACCTTTGCTTGTGCCGGGCCTTTAATGGCGTCAATGCTCACCTTGTACTTGCCGGCGGCGGGAAGCTCACACACGAAGCAGATGAAATGATGCCCAAACCAGTCGTCTCCTTTAGCCCGCAACGAAATGTACCGAACGTCTTTGCCCTCATATTTCTCTCCGTTCTTCGTCAGGGTCGCATTCTGAAAGGAGAAGGCGTCAATCGGAACGTTCCACCACGTTGCGAAAACGACGCGCTTCAGGTCGATCACTTTCCTCTCGGCGAGCGAGGGCAGAGAGAACTCGCAAGTGGGTCTGTTCTGTGAGTAGAGATCCGTCACGGCGCAGTCATCGTTCAGAAGCTCGTTCCCCGTCGGGGCGTGCTCGATGGTTTGCAGGAT
>JARRQQ010000099.1:0-9454 GCA_037381725.1 Sedimentisphaerales bacterium | reverse complement strand
AATCGGTATCCGCCACTGCGGCCCAAATGCTTCTTATAGGCGAGACAGCCGCTCAATGGAAACGACCGGCTCGAATCCCACCGGCCGGGCACGTCGTACCATCCGCCGTTATAGAAATCCTCCGACCCGGTCCCGTGAATCACAAGCTCGCCGTCGATGGTCGTCTGATCGTCGCCCTCGAAGAAATATGTATTGCCCGACTCGAATCCCTGTGATTGCTGGATGCAGCCGACGAGGTGGCCCCGCCCCTTCGTTTCTATGAAGGTGAACGGCTTGCCTTTGGTCGTGGGATTCTCCCGTCGCCATATCGCATAAAACTGAGCTTCGTTCCGCTGCCGGCCGATGGGCACGAAGAGCACTTCCGCATCGAGCGTTCTGTCTTCGCCCGACGGTAGCTCCGAAGACAATTCGATTCGTGCGGACTTATCAAACGGCATGGGAAAGTAGCAATAGCTTACTCCATTAGCCGTTCCTACCGGTAGCGATTTGATCGCGGGCGTGCCCCAGGCGTAGCCGAAGAAGTCGCCCGCGGGACACAGAATCGCAGGTTTCTTGTCGCCGTCCCAGAACGCGCGAAGCACAATCCCGCGTTCCTTACCGGCCAGCGCTTCCGGCGGCGAGATACGAATTCCCACAACCCTGCCCGACCGGTCGGTGTTGAAGATATTCGCCGATGCTCCCGCTTTCAAACGAACTCTCGTGCTGAATCGCTCGATTCTTCCGCTGGGCGGGACTGCATACGAGCTGATATCCATCCCCGCCGAGTCGAAGAATCGCCGGGCTTTCTCAAGATGGCGCGTGTACTCGTCGGGGGGCAGCTTTGGAAAGCTCACAATGGGCGTATTCTCCGCGTACGTCGCGTAGTTGATCTGATAAAAGCGCATGCGCTCGGCCCGGATCAGGACCTTGCACGATTTTTCGTAGGGCAGCGGCACGTAGCTGTAGAATCCCCCGGCCCCGTACCCGACCAGCGGCCTGACAAAAACGGGATGCTCGCCCAGGAAAAGCTCGCGGAACTTGACCTTGATGCTCGGCTCACTCTCGCCGTCGAAATAGAACTCCATCACGTCGTCGGTCGGCGTCGGGGTCCAGATGCGGTAAATGACGCCCGGCCCTTTCAGATCGGCCAGCACCAGGCCCCCTTCCTCTTTCCGTACGAAAGAATACTGCCCGCCAAATCCATCGTTGTTTCCTCCCGTCCGGTCGTAGCTGGATATGGACGCCACTTTGACAGGCTCCTTGAACGTCGGCAAGCGGTCGAGCCGGTACAACTCCTGAATCCCGGGACTCCAATCCGCGGCTACGGAACGCGCGGCCAGAAAGAGCAGTACGACGGCGGAAAAACGAACTGAACGTGGCAATAGGTGGTTTCTCATTTCGCATACTCCTATAAATCTGCCTAACGTAGGGACGGCGTTTTGTTGATGGGGGCAGACCCGTGTGCCCGCCCCTACGGTCAATCCGGCGATCACCAACTCATCAGCGATTTTGCGTTTAACGCTTTGCGGACTACCAGCAGGTAGGGCGACGCGGGCGCGCGACCAGATTTTCAGCGAGAACGTCAATTTTTCCCGTTCCGATAGTATACGCCCAACTTCAATTTGGCATAGTTCTCATAGTAGTTTATAATCCCAAAGACATGACACTACGAAGGGAAAAATCATTGGATTGTTGACCGGATTGCACAGGCTGGTCTATTGTTCACGTGCTAATAGTCAATAGTCATTAGTCAATAGTCAATTGCATAGGGAGTACAAAGCATGGATGATCGTATTGTTTTTGGCGCTACGGGGCTGGAGGTCTCGCCGATATGTTTCGGCACGTGGCAACTCAGTCCGCGTTTCTGGGGCGAGCAGTCCAAGGCGGACGCGCTGGCCGCGATGCACGTGGCTTACGAGGCCGGGATCAACTTCTACGATACGGCGGACGCCTACGGAGACGGCTACGCTGAAACGGTCGTCGGGGAGTTTCTGGCGGGCAAGCCCCGCGAGAGTTATGTGATCTGCACGAAGGTGTTCAACCACTTCAATCCGGATGCGTCGCGCTACCCGGACCTGTCGCCGGACCACATCCGGCAGCGCTGCGACTTGCAGCTCAAGCGCCTGGGGATCGAAGTCATCGACGTCTATCTGCTTCACTTGTTCGATCCGATGACGGACCTCGCGGATATCGCCGAGACCATGGATTCGCTGAAAAAGCAAGGGAAGATCCGAAGCTATGGCGTCAGCAACCACACCGTCGAGCAGCTTCGCGCGCACCGGCGCTTCGGGGCGTACGACGCGGTTCAGCCCAGTTACAGCCTGGTGAATACGGGGATTGAAGGCGACCTGCTGCCGTATTGCCAGGCGGAGAATATCGGCGTGATGATCTATTCGCCCATGCACAAGGGCCTGCTCACGGGCAAGTACATGGGAAACGAAACCTTCATCGATTTCCGCAAGCACCTGCCCGAGTTCCAGGGCGAAAGTTTCAAGGCCATCGCGGCGGCGGTCCAAAGCCTGGGGCCACTGGCGAAAAAGTACGGCCTGACGACGTACCAGCTCATCCTGACCGGCACGCTGATGCATCCGGGGATCGACGTCGCCGTCGTCGGAATCAAGAACCCGGCTCAGATCACCGAAGCGATCGGCGCTATGGGCAAGACGATTTCGCGCGAGGACTATTTCGCCGTCCGCAAGGCGCTGGCGATAGACGGCATCTCGAAGATAAAGGATGCCGGCGGGGAGCGAAAATAGCTGAGTCCCTTGCTCCTCGTGAGAATCCCGTGAGCCGAATTCGGCAGAGACGACGTCAGGCAATTGTGGCCCGAACGGCTAGAAATCTCTGAACGAGCGCATCCACGCCGGCCAATCCTCGGGGCGGACGCCGCCGGCCTTTGTCCACGGGCCCGCTCGTTGGTATAGCGGATGCCAGTTCAAGGTCCACAATTCTTTGAGACCGATCCGCCGGACCGACCGGTCCATGAACAGTCCGTTCGCACCCTGATGATGCCGGTTGACACAGAACGTCGACATAGCTGAGCCGAATGAGTCCTCCTGACCCGGCGGTTGGTCCGTTGGATACGGGCTGATCCCCGCCACACGAGAGTCTATCAACAATGGCATATCGCTGGCCCTGCCGGCGTGCAGTACCCAATTGACCGGATCGGCTCTGATTAGCTGAGGTTCCATGATGCTGGCTTGGTACGTCCACGCATTCCACCCATAGCTGCCGAAGTAAACCGCCTCCAAACGTTCGGAGTCACCATCCGGCCGCTTCGCCACAGCCCAGGCAAGGTGAATCCCGCCTCCCGTACGCGGCAGGAGCCATCGCTTGGGCTTTCGCGTCATGGGACAGAGGAGGATATCGTTGTGGTCCGGCGTGTCGAAGGCCACAGGTCTGTAACCCTCCCCGCGCTCGCCGGAGGCATACCATCGCCTGAGTCGCTCCCCGGTAGGCCCGACATCGCTCTCGTGCGTCCATTCGATAACCACCAGTCCCCACTGGCGAAGATTCGAGCGGCAAACCGTCGATCTGGCCTGGTGCCGGACGCGCTGCACCACGGGAAGCAAAAGAGCCGTCAGCAAACCGATGATGACGATTACCACCAGCAGCTCGATCAGCGTGAATGCCCTTCGTGCTCGGTCCATAACGACTCTCCAGACTGCCGGAACTTGGCCTCAACGTTACAGTGTCATCCCAATCCATAAAGGCAATAGAAGCGCCCGGCGTAACGTTTGTTAGAGGAAGGACGGCTTTTTGGACCCTATTCTCAGGATCGCCCCGGAGCCGAGACTGTCGAATCCGCCATGGTTGTCAGCCCCGGTTTCGGGCGTTCGGGTTCCGATCAGTCCGGCTGTTCTTATGCAGAGAAAGAGGGCTTGACGGGCATCCGGCCTCGGATGTCGGTGTTGAGGCCCTTAATCTGAGCCGCCGGCTCGCCCTGCGACAGGACTCTGGAACAGCGTGAATGGAGATTATCCAGGACGGTCACGAAGTTGATGTATGCGTCGTAAGGCGTGTCGTAGTGATTGAAATACTTGTGCACGTCGCCATCGGAGAAGTATTTCGTACACATGTAGTAGAAATGATCCGAGGTTTGCAAACGGCGCCAGTCGGCAATGATATCGGGGTCCCCGGTCGCCTTGACCTGCTGTTCGAGCGAGTAAAGGCGGTAGAGAGCGTTTTCCTGCATGGGATTACCCCGCCACGCGGAAAGGTCCCGCTCGATGTCCGCCCAGCTTATGGTATACGGAGCGTCGAATTCGCCGACCGGGTCGTAGGCGGCCACCACCTCGCTGGGGGTCTTGAAGTCATTATCCGGATGCTTGAGTATCTCCGAAGGCAACTGCTCCATGAAGTGGAATATGCCCGTGTCCTCCCACTGGTGCTCGCCGAGGGTCTCATAGTCCATGAAGAGATTCACGACGTAGCCGTCTCCATTGATCGCGTTGACCCAACATGCGAATTTCTCGGTTGTGACGGGCCACTCACTCCAGTCCCGGTTCGAGAACCGAAAGGCGATGTCGTCGCTCAGGCGGTAGTTCTTCAGCAGCAATTTGAGCTTGGTGGACTTGGGCGGCCGGTAAATGAAGGCCGGGCTCCGGTAGCCGAGAATGTGGTCGGCGCCCTCGGCCAGGATCGCGTCAAAGCCTCCTATCTGCTCGACAACCGGGGCAAGATCGTTGTTGTAAATCAACTCGGTATTCCGGAAGATACGAGGCGTTTGGCCGAAGTACTTGCGGATGGTTTCCTTATGAAGTTGTATTTGTTCGGCGAACTCATCCCGCGAGTAGAGGAAGCTCAGGCTGTGGTGGTACGTTTCCGCCAGGAATTCCACGCAGCCGGTAGCGGCCAGCTTCTGAAAGCTCACCAGGACTTCGGGGGCGTAAAGCTCGAGCTGTTCGAGCAGCGTCCCCGTGACGCTATAAGCGATTCGGAATCTGCCCTTGAATTGTTTAATCAGCTTGAGCATGAGCAGATTCGAGGGCAGGTAGCATTTTCGAGCGACGCGCTCGCAAATCGCTATGTTCCTGTACTCATCGAAATAATCGCTGTCGCGATCGAAGATCGTATAGTTCTTGAGTCTGAACGGTTGATGGACTTGAAAGTAGAAACAAACCGACGGCATTACAAACCCCCTACATCCCGATACGCACTACCACCCTGCCAGTACTTCTTCATATACGCGCTTGACCCGTGTGGCCGAGTCTTCCCAGCGGAACCTCTGCATCTCGCTGTGACCCTGCTCGCGGAGCGCCCGGCTCAGGACCGGATACTTCAACACGGCCACGATCTTGTTGGCCATCTGGTTGATGTCCCAGAAGTCCACCTTGAGCGCGTGGGTCAGAATCTCCGCGATTCCGCTCGTCTTGCTGACCAGCACGGGAACCTTGTGCTTGAGGGCCTCGAGCGGCGCGATCCCGAACGGCTCCGAGACTGAGGGCATCACGTACAAGTCCGCCATCTGATAAGCCCGATCCACGTCGGCCCCGTGCAGGAATCGCGTGAACAGGACCTTGTGCCCGATGCCGAGGTAAGCGGCATATTCGACCATCCGGTGGGTCATGTCGCCGTCGCCGGCCATGATGAACTTGACGCCGTCCACCTTCTCCAGCACCTTTTTGGCCGCCGCCAGGAAATATTCCGGTCCTTTTTGCATTGTAATCCGGCCGAGGAACAGGACAATCTTGTCCGTCTTGTCGGGCAGCACGGGGGAAGGGATACCGTTGTCGGCGGTGCCGTGCTCGACGCCGTTGTAGACGACCTCGACCTTCTCCGGCTCGACCGCGTAGCGTCTGACGACGATGTTCTTCGTATAATTGCTGACTGCGATGACCTTGCGGGCGAAGTGCATCCCGCGCCGCTCGATATCGTAGACGTTCTGATTGAGATTGTCACCGCTGCGGTCACACTCGGTCGAGTGGACGTGCACGACGAGGGGCCTTCCCGTAACCTCCGCCACGGCGATTCCAGCGGGATATGTCATCCAATCGTGGGCGTGGATGATATCGAAGTCCTCGACCGTCGCCATCTCGACGGCCTTCTGGGCAAAACGGTGTACTTGGTGCGCCAGGTCACGCGGATAATTTTCGACCCGGTCCGATCCGTATGATCGCCAAGAACGCGCGGGCCGCTTGGCGCCGAATGGATCTCTGCCCGCGCCGTACGCTCCCGAACTGACGTAGGGCCGGAGAGACGAGGCGATCTCGTGGAAGCTGACGTGCTGAAAGGCGCCGGCTTCCTCGGTCTTGACGTATCCTTCGGCGCTGAGCACTCGGACGGGACCCGAGGAGCTGCCGACGTGGGCCCTGGGCAGCACGAACGCTATGCGTACACCCAGTTTGCCCATCGCCTTGGTCAGGCCGTGGCAAGCTGTGCCCAATCCGCCGCTGATAAAAGGCGGAAATTCCCAGCCTAGCATGAACGTCTTCATCGATATCCTTATCGCATCATCCGCATACACAACGTCCCTGAACAGACTCCATTTGAACGCTTTGATCAAACTCGTCAAGCAAAAAGTTCACACATTTTGGCTTATTTGAAGAATTCGTCCGGTCGTTCGAGCCTCCGGGCTCACGCCAAGTGGACATTTTGTTCTTGTCATTTGCCCCGGAAATGATATACTAATGCTGCATTTTGGGATATCTGCGTCACAAAGCTGAGGTGTTGCCATGCACCATAAGAGAGGATTTACACTCATCGAGCTTCTGGTCGTAATCGCCATTATTGCGCTTTTGCTGGCTATTCTCCTGCCAGCGTTGCGAGCGGTCCGGGAGCAGGGCCGGCGGACCGTCTGCGCTCAAAATGAGAAGAATACGGGCCTCGGCCTGTTCCTGTACGCCAACGACTACGACGGCAAACTACCTATGAACCAGGTTGATCGCTGGCTGTTCGACGTCTCGTACTGGACGACGGACATCATTCTCAGGTCAGGCGCCTTCGATCGGCATATCTTCTATTGCCCATCATGGAAACAGAGGGACAATATTATCTTCTGGCGTTACGGCGAAGGTCTTGCGAATGGGACACCGGAAAGCTATCCGACGCCGGAGCCGAAGGCTGAAAGGGACCGCAAGGACGCGCATCGCATTATGGGATACTTCTGGTTCATTGACTATACCGGTGGCAGGTCGAATCCGCCCATGAGCCCCGACAATACCACCAAGAAGGAATGGGTGCGATCCGTCGTTGACACGAAAAGTGCTCCCGCCAGGGTCGAGCTGATCGCCGACGTGACCGCCAGCAATGGGCCGGACCGGAACACGTCCGACTTCACCCGGGCGACCGGCGGTTGCTATTCGCGCTGGCAAATCTACGATAGGACGAACCATCTGAAATCAGCCACGAAGCCTTCGGGGGGAAATATTCTTTTCGTCGATGGGCACGTGCAATGGCGTCATTTCAAAGACATGGAGCATCGCTGGTTCTGGCAACAATTCAGCAACCCGTGTTTCTGGTGGTAACGCCGAAAAAGACTTTTTGGTTGCCGAGTGTCAATTGCCGATTTTCACGTTGAGTCCCTGAGCCGCTCCGCGGCTGGAGTCGGGAGGAAACAAAGGCCCATTCTCCAGAGAAGAATCACTGTGCGTTTAATAAGTGCAACGCGTCTGGTCATTCCGAGCGCAGCCGAGGAATCTGGTTTGCGACGAGACGTGCTTCTCCTTGCCAGCCGGATTCTTCCGCTCGGCTCCGCCTCGGTCGGAACGACAACGCCGCACGTGATGGGATCACACAGAAACCGCGCGGGCAAAAACGGATTTTTGCGCACGCTGCAGTTGCCAGCAAGTCAGGCTTCTCAAGAGAGTCGAAACTGACCTTCGCCAGCGGCCCTATTTAACAAAGTCTCGTCCCTCACGCTGGTCGGTTTCCCATTGGCGGGTCGTGGCAAAGACTTTGACTTCGAGAGGTTCGATTCGCGTGATGAGCTCGCCTCGTTCGACCGTGGCCTTTTCGGCGCCGTAGAGCAACTCCAGGGTCCGGCCGTTCAGTTCGTTAAGTCCGCTGACTTCGACGCCTAAGTAAGGGCGGTTGTCCTCGTTGACTAGGATGAGCGCCCACTGGCGGCCTGCACGGCGGACGGACAGCCTCACTCCGCGTGCTGACGGATCCGGCTCCAATTCTACCAGCGCCAGGTGGGCCTGTGGATACTCCGGAGCCACAAGGATCGGCTGCAAGGCCGCCAATTCACTCGTCAGGGCATACAGCGATTGCCTGAACTCGGCGGATTTCAGGTAATGCGATCCCCAATACAAAATGCCGCGTGCCCCGTGGACGATAGCGTCATAGGCCATGAATCGCGATTGGGCAAATGAGGGGTAGACAAGCGTCTTGTGGCCGTAATAATCTCCCAGCTCGCTCCACGAGAAGGCCTGAAGGACCATCCAGACCGGCTTTTCATTTCGGCCGACCTTTTTCCATCGCTCGGTGGCGTCGCCAACCTCGTCCAAATCCGAGATGCCTTCCCGAACCGGGTAGATGTCACAGCCCGTCACGTCGACACAGTCGATATACTGCCGGACAAACTTCAGGTCGCTCTTGGCGGCTTCATTGATCCATATCTGGCGTTTGCCCTTGTCGAGCGTCCGAATCAGGCGGGCTGCTTCGTGAAGCTTGGGAATGATCTGCCGGGCTTGCTCCTCGGAATAGGCGACGGCCTCGGGACTCTGCTTGGCCCAGGCGTCGCGCGATTTGTAGATTTTTTTGGTGCGATACAAGCCGCTCCAGGCAGTAAAGTTGTGCACGACCTCGTCCGGCCCTTCCCAAACGGCCAAAGCGGGATGCGTCACGACGGACTCGACCTTCTTCCGCACACCGTCACTCGCCCCCTGTTGCATCGGCACCACGATCCAGCCGAGCATACCAACCCCGGCAACGCGATCCAAGTCGGCTCGGTTGCCGCACCGCACAAGGTTGATGCCCGCCCGAGCCATCCTTTCCAGTTCGCCATCGTCCTTGGGCAGCTCGTAGCAGCCGATAGGAAACAAAGGCTTGCCGTCCTTGACCAGGAAGCCGGCGTTGTCCGCCAAGCGCGCCCCAACGGCCCGTTGAAAAGAAAGTATCCAGGTGAGAATCAACAACACAATCACTAGGCAACGACTTAAAGCCTTTTGAGGTTTCATAACGTCTCTCCGAAACTGAATTGCGGTGTACAATACCCATGTCGCGAGCGCCCCGCCCGCGCATCACGCGGGCATCCTGCCCGCCGTAAAAAGTTGCCATGTCTTACCCCGCTCGAAGCGGGTCTTTCGTGTCTTTGTATTGTTGCCGGAGTTCCGTCAGACGCTGCTTCAGGTTAGCGATTACGTTCGCGTATTTGGGGTTGTCGTATTGATTGACGAACTCTCGCGGATCCTCGCCCAGGTCGTAGAACTCCCAGCATTGCTCGGGCGGCCGGTTCATTCGAAGCAGGCCATAGTAGTATATCAGCTTGTAGCGCTTAGTCCGAATCCCATAATGGCTGGGCCGCTCCTTC
>JARRQQ010000098.1:2990-12490 GCA_037381725.1 Sedimentisphaerales bacterium | reverse complement strand
GATGAATTTGACGCCGCCCGAGAGCGTGCCGTAGATCTTGTAGTAGCCGTAGAGCTTGGCCAGCTTCTCCTCATCTGTCGATTCGAGTTGCCGCTGCCATGTCCCTATCTCGGCGCCCCAAACGATCTCGGTATTGTCCTTCGAGTAGAGAATGACATGGGCGTTCTTGTCGTTTTCACGGCCTTTGTAGTTGCTCACGTTGATGCGGTCGATTTCGCTTAGTAACGGTTTGTCCGGCGTCAGGGTCTTATCCATTCGGTCGAGCCGCTCCAATATCTGGACCGCGGCGGCAAGGTCGTTGCGAGGCCAGACCTCACCCAGTGGCGGCACTGCCGTCACTAATGGCAGCCCCGTGACTCGCACGATCGACAGGTTCGGCATCGGCACGTAGTCGAGCACGACTTGTTCGGCGTCAACGTAGAACTTAGTCAACCCCGATTTAACCAGCGCGATGGGTTTCCGCCAATGGCCCTGAATGCGCAGACAGCCGTGGGTGATTCGCACCTCCACGTTGTCTAGCCATGCGACCTGCTCGGCGATCTGACGTTGCACGGACAAGGCTGCATCTTCGTCCAGTCGTGGATTGCCGCTGTAGCCTCTCGCCGCGGCACAGACCTTTTCCTGGAGCGGTTCGGTGACCCACGCCGGCACGTCTACCAACTCGGCGCGGATGCCGTCTTTCGGGGCGGCCGTCGTCTCTCCCACGTATTTGTCCAGCAAGACTAGCCCGATAGCAATCCCGCAAAGCGCGCTGACGGCGCCCAGCAGCTTCAACATGCTCACGAGTCTCGGCCCCAAAACACCGGCACGTGAATTTCTTCGCTTCTTGGACGCGCCGCGTTTGAACAGTATGCTCTTTGTTCGTCCCTGTTGTTTCTTCTTGCCAAACCGCATTGTGACGTATCTTGCTCTATGCGTTTCGACTGACGGTCGACGAGTACGCCGTCCTGGCGATGCTCGCACACAAATCGCTCATTGAAAGCCCGGCCCTTGCCGCCGCCTTGGGCAAGAGGGAATGGGTCGTAAAGCCTGGAATCGTGTTGACCTCCAGGATGTGGGCGGTCCCGTCGTCGCCCAGGATGAAGTCGATTCGCCCGAAGTGCCGGCAGCCGAGGGCCGTAAAGCAATCCATCGCCGCCCGGCTGATATCCGCGGCCACGCCCGGGTCCGCAACGGTATCGAAAAGAAATTCCGTGCGCTCATCGACGTACTTTGCACGGTAGTCGTAGAAGGCACTGTGCGTGCGGATTTCGATGATCGGCAAGGTGTGTTCGCCAAGGATGCCGACCGTCACCTCCTGGCCCGGGATGAACTCTTCGATCATGCAATCGCCAAACCGGTCGAGTACCTTCGGAGCTGCCTCGAGCGCTTCGGCCGGCGTCGAGACAATATAAATGCCCACACTGCTGCCCTGCGTGACAGGTTTGACAACGCATTTACCGGCGAATTGACACAGTTGCCTCTCGATCTGCTCGACGTCGCTTTCCGGTCGAAACTCGATCGCCTTCGGCACGGCCGCGCCTACATCCTCGAAGAGCTCTTTGCAGGCCATTTTATCAAATGCCAGCTTGCTTGCTATCGGCCCGCTGCCCGTGTAGAGGCGTGATTCATCTTCGAGAATTTGCTGGAGCGTGCCGTCTTCGCCAAATTTGCCGTGCAGGGCGGGGAAGAACACGTCAATGCTCTTGTCCCGGAGCGCCTCAAGATCGTCGGGTCCGACGTCGGCGGTAACCACGTCAAACCCGGCCTCTACCAGGGCCTCCGCAACACACCGACCACTTTGAAGGCTAATTTCCCGCTCGTCGCCGATGCCGCCGGCAAGGACGGCTACTTTCAATCTTCTGTTCGTCATTGCCACTACCAAATCTCGATTTCCAGCTCCAGGTCAAGATCAAACTCCTCTTTCACCTTTTGCTTGACGGTTTCGATGAGCTTCAAAACGTCGCGGCTCGTGCAGCCGTTTTGGGCGATGATGAAGTTCGCATGTTTGTCGCTGACGACGGCCCCGCCGATCCTCATGCCTTTGAGGCCAGCCCGGTCGATCAAAGCGCCCGCTGAGACGCCTCTCGGATTCTTGAAGATGCAGCCGGCGTTCTTCGTGTTCAGCGGCTGATTGTTCTTCTTGTAAATCCAGATTTCCTTGACCGTCTGCATGATCTGTTCCGGCGTCGCGGTGTTGAGCTTAATCTTGGCACTGAGAATGAATTTGGCTGTAATGTTTGACTTGCGGTAGTCGAAGACGAGTTCGGGCTTGCTCTTGTCGAAGACGTTGCCCGTACTGTCCATGAGCGTGACGGACTCGACCACGGCGCCCAAGTCTCCAAAGTTGCCGCCGGCATTCATCTTGACGGCCCCGCCCACCGAGCCGGGGATGCCGGTCAGGGCCTCGATGCCCGATAGCCCCTTTTCCACGCAGGTCAGAACCAGCTTGCTCAGTTCCACGCCGGCCCGGGCGGTGACCTCCTGGGCGTCAAAATGGATTTGCGTGAACTCCTCGGCGTCGAGCTTAATGACGGCCGCCCGCACACCCTCGTCGCTGACGAGAAGATTCGAGCCGAAGCCCAGGACGTGAATCCGTACGCCGTTCCCGCGACATCGCTCGACAACCGTCTGGAGTTGCTTCGTCGTCTTAGGTCTGATGAAGTAGTCGGCTGGCCCGCCAAGACCGTACCACGTCTTCTTGCCCAACGGGTAGTCGGTCTCAACGATCTCCTCCAAGCCACTGAATATAGGCATCTGCCACCTTCCAAATATCGCCGGCGCCCATCGTCACAACCAATTCGCCGGGGCTGACGTTGCTCTTGAGATAATCACAAATGTCCTCGAAACGCTCGATGAACAAGGCCTGGGTTCCATTGTCCCGCATTCGCTCGACCAGGATTTGGGCGTTCACCTCTTTCCGGGCCGATTCCGAATCACGTACGAAATAGATTTCCGGCACAATGGTTATATCGGCAAGCTTAAAGCTTTCAGAAAAATCATCAAGCAAAAATCTTGTTCTGCTGTACTGGTGGGGTTGAAAGATGCACCAGATACGTTTCGGCTGATACCTCTGTCGTATCGCCGCCAGCGACGCCCGGATTTCCGTCGGATGGTGGGCGTAATCGTCGAGAACGGTGATCCGCCCGAGTTGCCCCTTCAGCATGAGCCGGCGGTCCATGCCGGTAAACTCGGGCAGCAACTCGAGAACTCGTTCGGGTTCCAATCCGAGGGTGATCGCCATGGCCGTGACGGCTAAAGCGTTGAGGATATTGTGCCGGCCCGGCAGCGAAATCCTCGTCGGTCCCAGCAAGGCGCCATCCTGGTACAGGTCAAAGCTGTAGAGTCCGTCCTTGAGCGCGAAGTTGGCGGCGTAGAAGTTGCAGCTTTCATCGAGCCCGAAGGTCACGCAGCGCACGGGGTCGTCTCGCCGGCGGAGGTCCGAAATAATCCTGGCTACGTTTGCATCCTGGCCGTTAGCGATGACCGCGCCTCCCGGTCTGGTGCCGAAGGCGAACTCGCGGAAGGCCTCGACGATCTCTTGCTCGTTCTTGTAGTAGTCCAGATGGTCCTGCTCAACGTTCAAAATGCACGCAATCACGGGTTTGAGGTTGAGGAAGCTCCGGTCGTATTCGCAGGCTTCCGCGACGAAACACTTGCCGTCGGCGACGCCGGAAGAGCTGTTCAGTTGTCTGACACTGGCCCCGATGATGAAGTTCGTCTCCATTCCCGCCTTTTTGAGCAGATAGGTGAGCCAACCGCTCGTCGTACTCTTGCCGTGTGTGCCACTGACGGCCACGCCGTCATAGTGGTTCATCAGCTCGCCTAACATCTCGGCGTACTTGAAGACTTTCAGGCCCCGCTCTCGCGCCCGCTTCAGTTCGGGATTGTCCTCTGTGATCGCGGCCGAGACAACGACGGCGTCCGTTCCGGGGCTGAGGTTCTCGGCGTCATGGCCGATCCTAATATCCGCCCCCATCCGGCCAAGGGTATCCGTCACTTCGCTCGGCATTTGATCCGATCCGGCGACGACGGCGTGGTTGTTCATCAGAACTTGTGCCAGCCCGCTCATCCCAACACCCCCGGCGCCGATGAAGTGAAATCTCTTGCCGGCTAATTCCAAACGATCTATCGTGCTCACCGATGCGCGGCCGGCCTTGCTGACTGTGCGGGATGTCGTCTTATAAGTTTCCGTACTCGACTGGTTCATAGCATCCTTTCAGAACTCTTGAATGTGGGCAGTGTATCACGCGAGACCAGTCGAGAAAAGAGAAAAACTCCGACCAGCACGGCCTGGAAGTCTTGGACATTTAGACAAAGCCCGGCCCGTCATTCCGGGCCTAGCCCAGGAATCTGTTGAAACAGTCCCGAGAAGTGGCTCCTCATTTCTTGGGCTTGGCTTTGTTAGAGCTATTGACCCGCGTTGGCTTTGGTGGTATTCTACCGTCGATAGTGTAAGGAAACAGAATTGTGGAACTATCGTGGGCAATAAAGCTGAGAATCGGCGCCGCGGCCGTCGTTGGCGTAGCCTTGATCGGTCTGTTGGGGTGGCAGTTGGCGGACCCAAACGCGACAACGGGCGCGGTAAATCTTAGCGGCCTTGTGACGTTGGTGGTTCTAGCGTTGCTGGCCGGGATAATCGGGTATTTTGTCTCCTGGCCGCACGGCCGGGAGATTGGGATTCTTGCCGTTCCGTTCGGCTTGGCCGTCTGGGCGGTGCGCGTGGGAAGCATGGGGTCCTTGATGCAGCTATATCCGACCGCCCCTGAGCGGCTGCAACTTATCGGCTCGCTCAAGTGGGAACCGATTGCGTGGCTGGTGGTGGTGGCCGCCGGGTGCGTCGGGCCGCTCTTGTTCTGGAGACTCTTGCCGAAGGACAAGTCGACCGAGAAGAAGAGAGTCTCGAAGAGCAGTTCGGCTAAGTACCTGAACGCCATCACGGCTTTGGCGGCTTCGGTCGTCATAGCCCAGTTCTTCATCCGGCTGTTTGCCCAGGACGTCAGTTTGGCCGACACGTTCGCTGGCAAGCGGATGTCGGTTATCGCCCAGCCGGCCACGGGGCAGATCGTGTTCGCCGTGTTGGCTTCGTTCGGCTTGGCGGCTTTCGTCGTCAAGAAGTTCCTGGACGCCGGCTACGTCTGGCCCATCGCGTCCACTTTTTTTGTAACTCTTTTTGCTTTAAGTGTTTACACTAAGAACGTTTCGTATCTCGCCCGGGAATGGCCGGCCACGTTTTTCTCGAACGCGGTCGTTTCCGTTCTGCCCATCGAGATGGTCGCATACGGCGCGCTGGGCTCGGTTGCGGGCTATTGGATGGCGGTTCGCTATGATTTTTGGCGAAAACACGAGTTGTAGGCGCCAAATGGGCCATATCGGGCAAAATTAACACATCTTTTTTCAAGTCTCTATTTCTATGCAAGTCTTTTTATTCAAAATACTTACGTTCAGTATGCTGCCAGATACTTCCCGCCCAGGTGAGGAAAAAACAGAAGTTGGTTGGTTTCGGTCTTGGATTTAGCCGAAATATAGTTGTGTCACCGCTTGGCTCATTGAGGCTAAGCGCAAGTTAAGTAGTTATGGGACAAGAATATACAAAGGATCTGAGGAGCAAAAAGACGAACAGTTGGCCGGGTTTTCTCGTATTTGCTATGTTAACCAAGACCAGCTAACAAAAGGAGTTACAAATGTTGGTTCTCAGCAGACAAAGAGATGAGTCGATCATGATCGGCGACGACGTTGAGATTATCATCGTCGACGTCCGTGGGGATAAGGTTCGTCTGGGCATAACGGCTCCGAAGGAAATACCTGTTCATCGAAGAGAGATATACGACGCGATTCAGCGCGAAAAGAAAGAGAAGGAACAAGCTCCGGAACCCTCGAACGGCGAACCCAAAGCCGCACCAGAGGCAAAGGAATCTAAAGCGGACGAAGAACAGGAATCTCCAGAGAAGCCCTCCAAGTAATCCTGACAACCTCCAGCAAACCGAAACTGATCCAGAAATCCTTCAAAAAGACTTCCACTCGTTCAGTTTGTGCTATCCTCTTGTCATTGTCCTATAACGCAATCGCCCACCTTATTGTTTGTTTCTACATCCCTCATTAGAATGGAAGCACGCAGCCGCTGTGGACTATGGGCCTGAATGGTGATGCTTGATTTCATTACGGATAGACAGATATACGAGAAGGTGATTTGCGAGCGGGTGAGAAAGGCCCGGCAATTCCTCTGGATCGCCACCGCCGATTTGAAGGACCTTCACGTGGACAAAGGCGACCGGATGGTGCCTTTTCTTGAGATTCTGTCCGATCTGGTCAGACGAAAAGTGGAGATCCGACTCTTGCACGCCAAAGAGCCCGGCCCGGCCTTTCGCAAAGATTTCGACCGGTATCCGAACCTCATAACCGGCATGGAGAGAATCCTATGCCCCCGCCTCCACTTCAAAGCCGTTGTGTTTGACGGGCAGTTCGCGTATACAGGCAGCGCCAACCTAACCGGCGCCGGGATGGGCGCCAAAAGCGAGCACAGAAGAAACTTCGAGTCCGGCATCATCACCGACGATCCCACGATCGTCGGTAAAATCATGGCCCAATTCGACACCATCTGGACCGGCGCCCATTGCCCTCCATGCCAACGCAAAAACTACTGCGCCGACTACAAAGACATCTTAGCTTAGTGTCACATTTCGCAGCGTCCGCGCCCGTGCGGGAGGAGACTGCTTCGTTGATGGGCTTCTCGGACGATCCGCGAATTATTCTGGTCTTTTCGCGGTTTCGTGCATCATATTATCCGTCGGAATTTGTGCAGGGGTGCCGACGATCCCGGTTCCGCCTGTGGAGAGCACAGGAGCCGGAGCTCGTCTTCTCTTTCGCCTCTTGCGCGTGGCCACTCTGTACATGAGCCGGGGCAGGCTCGGAAGTGCGATGCTCAAATCGCGCCATCCGACAAGCCCAATTCGACCCGCCTTTCTAACGATATTCATGATCTGCGCGACATCGTAAAACTCAGATCGGATTCGACTGCGGATTTGCTTAAGCTCCTTGTGCCCGTAACGGTCCGAATACACGGGACCGCCGATACGATTGTAGTAATAGCCCGGCGTCGCATCGACCACTTCCTTGAGAGGTGAGAATTTCTCGATGCGGAGCTTCTGGAAACTGATGGAATCCAGCTTGATTTCCTTCGCGAACTTCGGAATGTAGAGCATCTCTTCTTCCGTCTCGCCGATGTTCCCGTAGATGAAGTATCCATGCAGATAGAAGTCATACTGCGTCAGGACCGCAAACGCCTCCCGGATCTGTTGCTGGGAGATGCCTTTCTGGAGCTGATTCAAGATCCAGTCGTGCGGCGACTCGACTCCAATCAAAAAGACCTTGATACCCGCCTTCTCAGCTTTATCGAGGACCTCCGGATGCTTGGCGACGTCAATCCGGGCCTGGACAACAAAGGTCTTCTTGATGTTGTTCTCGATGATCAGATCGCAGAGCTTCGCGCTCCTCTTCGGATTTGTGAAGAAGTTGTCGTCGCTAAAGAGCACAACGTCGGCCTTTACTGTCTTTAGCTCTTCAATCACCGATTCGACCGGCCGTTCCGTATAGCTTCTCTTCTGCCCGAGCGGATTGAGACTAAAAGTGCAGAATTTGCATTTGAACGGGCATCCCCTCGTAGTCAGCACCGCATCGAACGTATGGTGGCTGACTCGGAGCCCGTGCACGATGGCGCTATAATCGCACCTTCTCAGCGACCGTTCGGGAAACGGAAGACGTGCGACGTCAGGCAAAACCTGAATCTGGTTATGAACGACTCGTCCGTTCTCCCGGTAAGAAAGCCCGCGGATATCCTCGTATGGGACCCCCGTGACGATTTGTTTGATAATCTCCTCGCCCTCGCCTCGTACGATCATGTCCACGTTCGGACAACGCTCGAACAGATACTCCACCTCTTGTGTTGCCTTGTAACCCCCAAGGACCGTACAAACCCGACGAGGCAGCCGAGAGATGAGATCACATACTTGTTTGAAGCGAGAGTCCCACTGGATGCTGATGCACAACAGATCAATCTGTTCCGTGATGAACTTGTTGAGCGCCTTCAGGTCCCGGTAGGTCTTATCATACCGCAGGTCAAGGAGCGTTACCTTGCCGACCAGGTCTTTCATGCTCGCGGCGATATACTCGAGGCCGGTCGGGGGGAAAATCCCCATCGTTGCGGTAGCATCGCTGAAATACGGATACAGAGCTAAAACATGTTTACACTTCTCCATGCGAGGATTATAGCGGAACGGAACCCCGCGTCCAGGCAAATATAGAATTTCGAGACTTAAAAAGAGAAAATATCCGACCGTTGCACACCAAAGAAGGGCCTGGGTTCCCGAAAGGCTTTCGATCAGCATCCAAATCGCATAACCGGCATGGAGAGAATCCTATGCCCGCGAGTCCATTTCAAAGCCGTGGTCATTGACGGAAGCTTCGCCTCCACGGGCAGCGCCAACCCGACCGGCGCCGGAATGGGCGCCAAAAGCCAGCACAGAAGAAACTCCGAGTCCGGCGTCATTACCGACGATCCCGCCATCGTCGGAAAGACCATGGAGCAATTCGACGCCACCTGGACCGGCACCCACTGCCCCCCATGCCAACGAAAGAAATTCTGCGCCGACTACAAAGACATCTTGGCCTGAATTATAGCTGAGATTTTCGTAGTCCATTAACTGTGGGCCTTCTCGAAGCGGCCTCGTTTGTCATCAGTTTGCCTTGTGAGTCTATTTGGTTGGCGCAAAAATCTTGGTTTTATCATTTATTCTGGTCCTACCGGTTTCAGATTTCAGTTTCTCAGATTTCAGCATCTGTTCGATGCAACCTCTAATTTGCTTCACTGAGTATTGACAAAAGCACTCCCGTATTACACCAAGAATTACGAAGCGACGTTCGGTGGGCCTGGACGCATATTTCAGTATGATTGAAGGCAGCTTCTCAATATCCGGGACTAATTCTGCGGGACGTATTTCGAACAAAGTCTGTTCTTTAGGTCTTGCCAGTTCCGCGAGTGTTTCCCTGCTCTTGACCATTTCATCGTTCATTAGAATCAATGCATCGTGATGACGGGAGCCGAATATCAAGTAGTACTTAGGAACCGTATGATGAGGCAACGCTTTGATTGCATGTTGACAAACCTCTTTGAATCTCTCTCCTAGGCGTTCGCAAACACCATTTGTCACGTCCTGAATCTTGCTGGGGAAACTCGCCGACGATTCAAGAATACTCTGCCACCAGGCACCGCCTACGACTGTGTTCAGTTTCTCGACTGACGGTGACGCTGCAAGTGGAGCGTCGATTTCTTCTGCATCTTCAATCTCGGGATTAGGTTCGGGAACAGCAAGTCTGAGGGCCGCCAAGCCTCGACGAACGAAACTCCGCGCATTGAAGTTCATAAGGATTTCAATGCTCATCCGGGATGTGCTAAGATGTTGGAAGATGGAGCCCATCCGAGCCCAATCAAGTCCTTCAACCGTGAATGGATCCACGTAAAGAAA
>JARRQQ010000098.1:0-2970 GCA_037381725.1 Sedimentisphaerales bacterium | reverse complement strand
ACACTGTGGTCCTTGGCTTTCTCTTGGATCCATGGAATATAGTCGCCGAATTGTCCGTGTCTTGCCTCGGCAAATGGAAATCGCTCGATTGATCTGCACAATTCGGAGTAGAGTTGTTTGTCTTCATCTATACACAAGACCGTCACTGGTACAGAAAGACCTTTCGAAAGAGCTTTTTCGACGCTACGACAAATGATGAGAGGAGAACCAACTTCTCCATCCCTGAATCTGCCCGGTCCAGCGAAAGCATCAACGATAAGGACAGGACGTCTCTGCGTGGCTATTTTTGAAAGGTATGGCGGGAGATAGCTCTCCAAAATCCTGTCTTTTCTTTTAGACCAATGCCGCTTTTGATCGAAGAACGAGTTGTCTGCCTTGTGACCCATAGATCAAACTCTGTGAACCTGACTCTGATGGGATTGGCATCTTATCCCATGTGCGTCCGTCGAGTATTCGCCCGGATTTTTTCTTGTTTACGCCGCCCCATTGTTTGAAGAAGAAGGGGACTTCGGCGGAAAGACATTGATCACGGATGTCGATAAGCCATTCAGGTTTCATAGGTCGCGCTTTGGGGCCGGATTCACCGCCGACGATGACCCAGTCGATACCTTCGAGATCAATGTTGGGGATCGGGCCCAAAAGCGGCTCGAAGGAGATGAACTTTATGGCGGCACCTGTTTTTCGAAGATCATCTATGCGGAACGTACAGTCGGCGTTCTCGACCGTTACACCCATCCAGACATTTTCAGGCCAGGGCAGTTTGGGGCAGAGCTTCAGCAGGCGGCCGGAACGCTTCGTCAGAATCTGAAACCGGTGACGAGAGGCGCGACACATAACGTCGAAGACCTTCGAGATGAAATCAAAGGGAACGTCTTTGTGGAACAAGTCACTCATTGAGTTGACAAAGATCGTACGGGGCTGCCTCCATCGCAAAGGTACGTCGAGAACGTGAGGGTGAAGCGTCACCTCAAAGCCGTTGGCGTAGTTGGGACTTCCGGCGGCCCTCAAACGCAAGGCCATACGTTCGGCATAGCAGTTCTTGCAGCCCGGACTGATTTTCGAGCAGCCGGTCACGGGGTTCCACGTGGATTCTGTCCATTCGATCTTCGACGTCTGCGCCATGTGACCTCCACAGAGAGTACATCATTACTCTTAAATGATAATGAACATGGGGAAAGAGTCAATGAATTCATGGCCTGGCGATCCCAGCAGTCCCCTTTCGGTGATCGCTTTTGCGATTGTCCCATTGTTGATGGGGTTTTATACTCTGAATTATGCTGAAGAAGGTGTTGGGCTTCTATACGAAATACTTTGCTGTCTGGGTGATCCTGTTCGGGGTGGCGGCGTATGTTTGGCCGGGGCCGTTTGTGGCTTTGCGGGATTACATGAACTGGTTCTTCGCCCTGACGATGTTCGGCATCGGGGCGGTGCTTCAAATCGAAGACTTCAAACGCATCGTCGCCAGACCCACCATCGTTTTGATCGGCTCGGCGGCGCAGTTCAGCATCATGCCGCTCGGGGCGTTTGTCCTGGCGAAGGTATTTCGGCTGCCGCCGGAGATCGCGGTCGGACTCATCCTGACCGGCTCGGCGCCGGGGGCGATGGCCAGTAACGTGATGAGCTATATCGCCAAAGCAGATGTGGCCTATTCGGTTTCATTAACCACCGTGTCCACACTGCTGTGTCCCGTCCTGACGCCGGGCTTGACGTTTCTCCTGGCCAGGTCGAAGCTGGAGGTCCCGTTTCTGAAGATGATGATGAGCGTCGTCATGATGGTGATCGTGCCGCTGTTTATCGGCTTCGGCGTCAGGCACTTCCTCAAGGAGAAAATCGAGAAGATTTTGCCCGTCTTTCCTGCGATATCGGTGACGTTCATCATATTCATCTGCTCGTTAGTGATCGCCCTGAACAAATCCTATCTCGCCCAGGTGACGGGAATTATCTTAGCCGCCGGGATCGTTTTGAACGTCTACGGGATGTTAGCCGGCTACGGCGTCGGGACGGCCTTTCGGATGGTCGTGGCCAGAAGGCGGACGCTCGCCATCGAGATCGGAATGCAGAACGCCGGTCTGGGGACCGTTCTGGCGCTCAAGCATTTCGGTGAGAAAGCGGCCATGCCGGCGGCGATTTTCGTGTTTATCTGCATTATTACCGCCTCTCTCATGGCGGCCTTCTGGCAAAGAAGCTCGCCGAAAGAGCCGCTCATCTGATTTCTCCCTACGGGCGGGGGATTGCCCACCCAAAAAATATTGAGGGGGCGTCTTGTCTTTCGGCGGCGAAAACGTTAAACTATTGCCGATAATTGTTTTGGAAGTTAACCGAGGCAGTCGTATTGGGCTGCCTTTACATTTTGGGTATGAGATTCACGGGAGCTTGAAGCCTATGGGTTGTCATCTTGCTATCGCTGGAGTGACCGGAGCGGTCGGGCAGGAATTTCTTGATATTCTCCAGGAGCGGGATTTTCCGTTTGATTCGTTGAAGATGCTCGCGAGCAGTCGGTCGGCCGGCAAGAAGATCGAATTCAAGGGCAAGCAATACGTCGTTGAAGAATTGACGAAGAACAGTCTCACGCGGGTCGATATTGCGTTGTTCAGCGCCGGGGCGGCGCGCAGCAAGGAATTCGCGCCCGCGGCGGTCGAGGCCGGCGCGGTGGTCGTAGATAACTCCTCGGCCTTCCGGATGGACCCGGAAGTGCCGCTGGTGATTCCCGAAATCAATCCGCAGGCGATTGCGAAGCACAACGGCATCATCGCCAATCCGAATTGCTCGACGATTATCGGGATTGTGCCGGTCTGGCCTCTGCATCGGGCCAATCCCGTCAAGCGAATGGTTGTGAGCACGTACCAGGCATCCAGCGGGGCGGGGCGGTCGGCCATGCTCGAGTTAGAGGAGCAGACGCGGGAAGTCCTGGCCGGCAAGAAGCCGACCTGCAAGGCGTTCGCCTATCAAATCGCGTTCAACGTGTTCAGC